>JANLQB010000990.1:0-2425 GCA_031367565.1 Verrucomicrobiota bacterium | reverse complement strand
GTGCTTCTTCGGCTTGATGACGCGATCCACAAATTTCTTCCACGACTTCATGTCCGCCGGCGGCACATCCAGCCCGAGCTGGCTGCACACGATGTCATCGAGTCGTTCCGCTTGAAGCATCAACGGGCACTCGTAAATCGTGTGCGCCACATCGCGGCACTCGATCACTGCCTCGATCGGCACGGAGCAGAACTGGGAAAGCTTCTCGCGGGTATCCGTGTCGAGCGGCTGCTCGCAGCGCGCCACGAGCACATCCGGATGCAGCCCGATCTCGCGCAGTTTCGCGATGGACTGCTGGGAAGGTTTCGTCTTCAGCTCGCCCGCCGCCTTGATGAAAGGCACGAGCGTCACGTGCATCACGATCGCATTGCCCGGCCCGACTTCATGGGTGAATTGCCGGATCGCTTCGAGGAACGGCAGCCCCTCGATGTCGCCCGTCGTTCCGCCGATTTCCGTGATGACGATGTCGCACTCCTTCCCCTCAATGCCGCGCGTGATGCGCGCCTTGATCTCATCGGTGATGTGCGGGATCACCTGCACCGTTTTCCCGAGATAATCGCCGCGCCGCTCCTTCTGGATCACCGTCTCATAAACCTGCCCGCTCGAAGTCGAATTTGCCTTCGAGAGCACGCAATTCGTGAAACGCTCGTAGTGCCCGAGATCGAGATCGGTCTCCGCGCCGTCATCGAGCACATACACCTCGCCGTGCTCGAAAGGGTTCATCGTGCCGGGATCGACGTTGAGATACGGATCAAATTTTTGAAGCACGACTTTGAGGCCGCGATGTTCGAGGAGCGTGCCGAGCGAAGCCGCCGCGAGTCCTTTGCCAAGGCTGCTGACGACGCCGCCGGTAACGAAAATATATTTCACGAGAAGGTTGAGAGTTAAGGTTTGAAAATGGTGCGAAGGATTACGCCGCGAGAAGTTTTTCCACCACGCGGACATCCTCCGCCGTGTCGACGCTAACCGCCGCCTGTTTCGCCAAAACGACGCGAATCTTCGCCCCGTTTTCCAGCGCACGGAGTTGTTCCAGCGATTCCGCCTGCTCCAGAATACCGGGCTTCCACTTAACGAACTGAAGCAGAAATTTCGTGGTGTACCCGTAGATACCTTGATGCCGGTAAAAGCTCGGACGCACGCCGTCCGCACGCACAAATGGGATCGGCGAGCGCGAGAAATAGAGCCCGTTCTTTTCCCGATCGAGCACCACCTTCACCATATTCGGATTCGTCAGATCATCCTCCGCCGCAAAGACGTTCGCCGAAGTAATCATCTCAATCCCGCGATCCTTCGTCATCACCGCCGCTAGCTTCGCGACCACCACCGGGTCCACCATCGGCTCATCGCCCTGCACATTGATGACGTGCGAAAACCCGCTCAGCTTTTTCGCCACCTCCGCCACGCGATCCGTCCCGCTGCGATGCTTCGGCGAAGTCATCGCCACCTCCGCCCCAAACGCGAAAGCGCACTCCGCAATCCGTATATCATCCGTCGCCACGATCACCGCCTCGACCCCCTTCGCCTTCGCACACCGCTCCCAAACATGCTGAATCAGCGGCTTGCCCGCGATCAGGTGAAGCGGCTTCGCAGGCAGTCGTGTGGACGCGAAACGGGCTGGAATGATGACTGCAACCTTGGGCATCCGCAGGTTCTACGGAGAAGCCCCCGCGCGGACAACCTTTTTGCTCCCACGCCGCAGTCGGCGCTTAGCAGAAGGTTAACTAATTTCTTAGTGGATGCGCAATCCGCATGGACCCACTGCCACAAGTGCGGGAAGGCGCTCCGCTACTTCGGCCCAGGCCAACAACGGCGACTGCAAGCGCCAGTGAGTAGCCTTTGCGACTAAGCGTGTCCTCCAAACATGGACCGCAGCCAGTCCAACGGATTGCCCCCGCCGAACAATCGCGACAGGAAGAACCAGAGAACCACCACGGCGAGCAGGCACCCCAGGACGATTGCGGCATGTTTCATTTGCGCGTTATACGGTGCAGCGCAGCAAGCGACAAGGCGCTCGCGCTTCAGCGCTGTTTTAAGATGAATTCCACCGCGTCCACAAAATCCGCCGCAACGAATTCCGCTCCGTCAACCTTCGCGGAGCTCCCCTCACCCGTCCGCACTAAAATCGAACGTGCCCCCGCCCGCACGCCCGCATCCAAATCTCCCGCCCGATCACCGATCATCCACGACCGCGTCAGGTCGATGCCATGATCGCGCGCCCCTTCCAGCAACATCCCCGGCCCCGGCTTCCGCCGCTCCGTCGCGCGATCGGGATGCTCGGCGCAGTAGTAAACCGCGTCGATCAATCCCGGCCCGATGAGCGTCTCGAAACGCGCCTGCACCGCGTGAAAATCCGCCTCCGTAAAATAGCCACGCGGAATGCCGCTCTGATTCGTCACGATGATCGTCTTAAACCCCGCCGCCTTCA
>JANLQB010000357.1:0-7556 GCA_031367565.1 Verrucomicrobiota bacterium | reverse complement strand
GCAGCGCCCTCTGGCCGAGGCCGGGCAGGTGGCGACGGTGCTGTTTTTTGTGCTGCACGACTGCCCGATCGCGAATGGGTATGCGCCGGAAATCAGCCGGATCGCGGAGGAATATCGCGGACGCGGAGTGCGCGCTTATGTTGTCTATGGCGAGGACGATCTCTCGGTCGCGGACGCGAAAAAACATGCGCGCGACTATGCCTATCGCTGCCCCGCGCTGCTTGATCCGAAACACGCACTAAGCGCCGTTGCGGGGGCGACCGTCTCGCCGGAGGCCGCAGTCTTTTCGGGAAAAGGCGTGCTGCTTTACCGGGGTCGAATTGACGATCGCGCCATCGCTCCGGGCAAACATCGCGCTGAACCGCACGAGCGCGATTTGCGCGCGGCGCTGGACGCGATCCTTGCAGGCAAGCCGCTTCGCGAGAAATTCACCCGCGCGATCGGTTGCTACCTTCCGCAGGCAGGCGACTCTTCGATTCCTTCCCAACAACCATGAAAATACCCGCCATTCTCCTCGCTCTCGCTGGTGCCTGTCACGCGGTTGAGGCTTTGCCTGAAGCCGTCACTTTCAACGAACACATCGCGCCGATCCTGCATGGGAAATGCGCGGGGTGTCATCGCGCCGGGGAGATCGGGCCGTTTCCGCTGCTCACGTATGCGGACGCGAAAAAGCGTGCGAAGCAGCTCGCGGAAATCACCACTGAGCGGACGATGCCACCGTGGCACGCAGACAAGGACAACCCGCCTTTTCACAACGATCGCACGCTCGACGATCGCCAGATCGCGCTACTGACTGCGTGGCATCGCGGCGGTGCGGTGGAGGGCGATCCGGCGAAAGCTCCGGTTCCGCCAAAATTCACGGAGGGTTGGGCGATGGGCACGCCGGATTTTGAGGTGAAGATGCCGGAAGCTTATGAAATCGAGGCGGAAGGGCGCGACGAGTATCGAAACTTTGTGCTGCCGCTGAATTTTGCGGAGGACAAATGGATCAGCGCGATCGAGCTGCGACCGAGCGCGACGGAGGTGATTCATCACGTCCTCATTTTCCTCGATACGGATGGCTCGGCGGTGAGGCGCAATGAGCGCGATGCGAAGCCGGGCTATCGCGGCTTCAACAGTTTCGGCCAGACTTACGTGGCCGGCTGGGCTCCCGGTGCGGGCCCCTTGGAACTGCCAAAGGATCTCGCGTGGCGTTTTCCAAAAGGCGCGAATCTCGTGCTGCAAACGCACATTTCGCCGAACGGAAAACCGGCAAAGGAAGCGACGACGATCGGCCTGCGTTTTGCGAAGGAAGCGCCCGAGCATACTTACACGACGGTCCAGCTTCCGCCGCAGTTCGGCATCCTGAATGGCATCCACATTCCGCCCGGTGAGAAGAGCTACACGGTGCGCGATTCTTTCACGCTGCCGATTGATTGCGAGGCCTTTGCGGTGGCCGCGCACGCGCATCATCTCGGCAAACGCATGACGATGACGGCGACGCTGCCCGATGGAACGACGCGCAATTTGCTGAAGGTGACGGACTGGGATTTCGCGTGGCAGGAGCAGTATCTCTATCGCGAACGGATCGCGCTGCCGAAAGGCACGAAGCTGGAGACGGAAGTCGTCTGGGACAACTCCGCCGAGAACCCGCGCAACCCTTCCAAACCGCCCGTGCCGATCGGCTGGGGCATCGCTTCTGCGGATGAGATGGGCAGTGTGACGGTCGGCGTGGTGGCGAAGAAAAATGAGGACATTGAAATCCTGCGCGTCGCACTCGCGGATCACATCGCCGACGTGATGATCGACGCCGCAAATCTCAAACGTGAGCTGCCCGAAGGCCTGCGTAAACGGCTGGAGCCTGTGGCGGCCTTGCTGAAAGGCTTCGACAAAAACGCGGACGGCAAACTCGACGACGACGAACGGGCGCCGGTACGCGGGATGATCCAGCTCAGCGGTTTTCCCCGGCAGATGCTGAACGCGTCGCCGTAAAGACCGAGGAGCGAAAAGCGAATGCGTTAGGGGGGCGGCGTGCTTCCGCGACAGTCTCCCGGTTTTCGGAGGCGAGCAGGCTTAGCGCCTTGCCCGCTCGGCGCGCTTGGCGTCCCATGTCCCGGCGATCGCGCTGGAGACCGCCTTAAAAGGCCCAGGCTCCTTTTGAAGAGAATTTCAGAGATTCAGCGTCCCGATGATCCGCAGGCCTTCGAGGGTGAGGTCGGGGTGAACTTGTTTGATTTCGGGGAGGCCGGCGGCAATGAGGTCGGCGTAGCCGCCGGTGGCGACGACGTGGAGTTTTTTCGGGGAGCCAAGTTCCTGGGTGATTTGCACGAGGATTTCGCGGACGAGGCCGCGGTAGCCGTGGACGGCTCCGGCGAGCATGGCGTTGCGCGTGGATTTGCCGATGGCGGTCGGGGGCTCGATGAGGCTGATTTTTGGGAGAAGGGCGGTGCGCGTGTGCAGATAGTCGGTCATCGCTTCGAGGCCAGGGGCGATGACTCCGCCGACGTAGTTTTTGTCTTTCGAGATGACATCGAAGCTAACGGCGGTGCCGAAATCGACGGCGATGGCGGGGGCTCCGTAGAAGTGGGCGACGGCGGCGGCATTGGCGAGGCGGTCGGCGCCGATGGTGCGCGGGGCGGGGTAGTCGATGCCGACGCCGAGTTTGGTTTTGGCGGTGACGTTGAGGACGCGGGTCGGGGCGAGAAGTTGCGCGAGGAGGTCGCCTTTCGAGGGGACGACCGAGCAGATGACGACGGTCTGGAATTTCCAGCCGTGCAGGATGCGCCCGAGGGAATCTTTTTCGACGGCAGGAGTGCTGAGACGCCGCGGGGCGCTGACAATTTCCTTGCGCGTCGCAATTGCGAATTTGGTGAATGAGTTGCTGTTGTCGATGAGCAGGAACTCAGCTTCGATGGCGGCCATGGGACGGGCATGGAGCCGTATGCGGGGGCGGAGGTCAAGCGCGCGGCAGTAAATTCGGGGGAGCGTGCTCCCCGGAGCTTGCAGCCACGCTGTTTAGTCCTCGGCGGCGAGGATTTCGAGGCGGTGGCCGATGTGGTAGTGCATCGCGACGATCGCGACGATGACGGCAATATCGAGCACGAGGAACGCGGCTCCGCGCAACATGAGGAAGGCGAGCATCACGCTGATTTGGGTGCCGACGAAGGTGATCGCGAATGAAAGCGGGAGCGCGCCCCACTTCAAACGGAGCGAGAGCACCGCGACGAGATGGTAGAACAGCCCGACGAGCAGAAACGGGAAAACGAAGCCGGTGACCGCCAGCAATTCCCATTCGCCGCCCGAGGAACTGGGCCGGTTCCCTGAGTTAAAGACTTCCCCGAGGCCTTTCAGCAAATCCTCCGTGACCAGGAGCGCGCCAAAGGCTCCGAATAACCACACGGGCCATGTCGCGATGAGGCAGCCGCCAATTTTTTGGTAGGCGATGCGGCGCGTGGATATCGGCAGCATGGAGAGGCTGGACCACGTTTTCCAAACGCGCTCTTGCCGGAAGACGCGGGCGGCGATGAAGGCGACTTCGGCGAGGAAGACGAGGAGGCTGCACCAGATCATCATGTAGCCGATTTCCTTCCAGACGAACGGGCTCCGGGTCGTGTCGAAGACATTGGTCGCGAGGGAAATCGGGAGCAGGAGCAGGGCGCCGTAGGTCACGAGTTTGACGACGGCACTGAGGTGTCCGCCGCCGAGGAAATGGAAATCTTTCCAAAGCAGCGCGTGTTTCCACGGGCGGCCGGGGCGGAAAACTTGGAAGCGTTTTCCGCTGCGTGAGAGGAGGGCGCGGGCGGGGGCGGCGTCCGCTTGCTCGTTGCAGAAGAAGTCGAAGATGGCCCATGCGCCGAGGAAAAAGGCGAAGGCGAGGAGGACGTTGGTGATGACTTGGAAGCAGAGCGGTCCGTCGCTGAAACCGGTGACGCCGATTTCACCGACGCGCGTGAGCGGGGAGGCTTGCTGCCAGCGTTGCAGTGCGGATTCGAGCCACGGCGGGGGCAATTCTGCCGGGATGATTTTAAAGAAGGCGAGGAGGTAGAGCGCTGGATAACGCACGATCCACGAGCCGAGAATGAAGAGGGAAATCACGCTGAAAGTGAGGATCGCGGCGGTGATCGAGCGGCGCATCATCACGGAGAAAAAGAGTGCCACATTTCCCAGGAGCAGCGTGTAGGCCGCGAGGCAGGCGTAGGCGGCGGTGATCTGCGCGAGGGTGACGCCGCCGAGCGCGACGGCGAGCAGGGTGAAGGGGACTTGCGAGACGAGCAGGAGGAGCGCGCCGATTTGCCGACTGGCGGATTTTCCGAGGAGGATGGAGAGCGGATTCAGGTTCGTCATCCGCAGCAGGCCGAGCGTCATGTCCTCTTTTTCCTCGGTGATGGCGGAGGCGAAATAGCTGAGCCCGGCGAGGGAGATGAAGAAGAAATTGATCCAGACGATGGACGTGAAAAACTTCAGCCCCGGCGCCCCGGCCCAGCCCATGGAGAGTTGCGTGGTGCCGAGATTGAGCAGGACGATTCCCACGAGTCCGGCGCGCGCCCATACCATGGATTTCGAGCGCACATCCTCGCGCACCGCGCGGGTGAAAAGGGCGAGCAGGGCGCTGTTCATACGGGCGGAGGTTTCGGCGATTGGGCGGAGACATTCAATCTTCAACACATCTTCTTGCGCGCTTGCGTCGCCCCGTTACTCTGCCCGTCCCGCGCCCGGAGGCCACATGGCCCTCGGGCGATTTGCTGACAACTGACCAACCCCGAAATATTTCCATGTCCAACACGATCCTCGTCGGCGCCCAGTGGGGCGACGAAGGCAAAGGCAAAATCATCGACTTTCTCACCGAGACGACCGACATCGTCGTGCGCTCGCAGGGCGGGAATAATGCGGGGCACACCGTGATCGTGGCGGGGAAAAAGTATGTGCTGCATCTCATTCCGAGCGGGATTCTGCGGCCGGACAAAATGTGTGTGATCGGGAATGGCGTGGTGATTGATCCGGTCGCGGTGGCGAAGGAAATCGAGGGGTTGCGCGCGGAGAAGATCAAGGTGACGGCGAAGAATTTGATGATCTCGGACTGCGCGCATCTGGTGCTGCCGTATCACCGCGCGATCGACGAGCAGCGCGAGGTGAAGAAGGGCAAAAACAAGATCGGCACGACGAAGCGCGGCATCGGTCCGGCGTATGGAGACAAGGCGGCGCGCGTGGGGTTGCGCATGGGCGATTTGCTGAGGCCGCACATTTTTGCAGAGCTGCTGGAGCAGCGGATCAAGGAGAACAACGTGGTGCTGAAAGCCTTCGGCGCGAAGCCGCTGAGCTACAAGACGGTGCTCGCCGATTACACCGAGGCGGCGGAGAAGCTCGCGCCTTTCGTCGGGAATACGGTCGTCTATTTGCATCACGCGCTGAAGGCTGGGAAGACGATGCTTTTTGAAGGCGCGCAGGGCACTTACCTCGACATCGATCACGGCACGTATCCGTACGTGACGTCGTCGAACACGACTTCCGGCGGAGCCTGCACCGGCTCCGGCGTGCCGCCGCATCGCATCGATCGCGTGCTCGGCGTGATGAAGGCCTACACGACGCGCGTCGGCGAAGGGCCGTTTCCGACGGAGGACGCGGTGATTTCCGACATGCTGCACGGCATGGGCCGCGAATACGGCGCGACGACTGGACGCGCGCGGCGCTGCGGATGGTTCGACGCGGTGGCGACGCGCTACGCGGGGATGATCAACGGCATCGACGACCTCGCGGTGACGAATCTCGATGGCCTCGACACCCTCGCGACGATCCGCGTTTGCGTGGCCTACAAACACGGCTCGAAGAAAATCGAAGTCCCGCCGAGCGACTCGCGCCAGCTCGCGAATTGCGAACCGATTTACATCGACCTGCCCGGCTGGCAAAAGCCGACGCATGAAGCCCGCACCTGGAAAGCGCTGCCGAAGAACGCGCAGAGTTATCTTAAAAAGATCGCGGAACTCAGCGGCGCGAGACTGCGCATCGCGAGCGTCGGGCCGAATCGCGACCAGACGATCGTGCTTTAAGCAAATGACTGCTCCGCGCCACATCGCCATCATCATGGATGGCAACGGACGCTGGGCGAAAGAGCGCGGGCTGCCACGCATCAAAGGCCACGAGCAGGGCTCCGAGTCCGTGCGCGCGGTGACGGAGGAATGTGTGGCGCTCGGCGTCGAGTTTCTCACGGTGTATGCGTTTTCCACCGAAAACTGGAAACGTCCGCCCGAGGAAGTGCAGGCGCTGTGGCTGTTGCTGGAGCATTTCATCGCGCAGGAAATCCCGACGTTGATGGAAAACAACGTCCGCCTGCAAACGATCGGTCGCACCCACGAGCTGCCCGAATCCTGCCAGCGCGCCCTCGCCGAGGCCATCGAGCGCACATCGAAAAACACCGCGACCACGCTCGTCCTCGCGCTGAACTACAGCGGTCGCACCGAACTCGTGGACGCCGCGCGCGCCCTCTGCGCGAAAGCTGCCGCGGGCACGCTCGATCCCGCAACCATCGACGCTGACGCAATCGCCGCGCACCTTTACACCCACGACATGCCCGACCCGGATTTGCTCATCCGCACGTCCGGCGAATTACGTCTCTCGAACTTCCTGCTGTGGCAGCTCAGCTACACGGAAATCGTCGTGACGCAAAAGCTCTGGCCCGACTTTGGTAAACAAGAACTGCGCGATGCCATCGCGGAGTTCGCCAGACGCGAGCGGCGTTACGGCGGCGTGTGACCAGGAACGGTGGTTTCCCAACCACCGACCCTGCGCGCGTGAAGATTTGATTTGGCGCTGCGCACGTTCGTTGGGTTGGCGCTTGGGAAAGACGCCGCTCCTTGTTGCGCTCCGCGCTCGACAGCGTCGGTACCGCCCTGAAATCTTGCGACATGGCCGCACCGCCGTTTGAAATTTCCGCCTCGCGCCAGTTCACCTCCTGGCTCGCGGAGCAACGACTGAGTCTGGCGTTCACGACTTATCAGAGCGGGAAATTGTTTCTCCTCGGGCTGAATGCGGAGGCGCGCCTTTCGGTTTTCGAGCGGACGTTCGAGCGGTGCATGGGGCTTTGTGCGACGGCAGATGCGCAGACGATTTGGATGTCTTCGCTCTATCAGCTTTGGCGGTTTGAGAATGCGCTGCCGGCGGGTGGGGCCGCGCCCGGCGGGTTTGACCGGCTCTACGTGCCGCAACTCGGATCGACGACGGGCGATGTGGATGCGCACGACATCGCGCTCGCGGCGGACGGAAGCCCGGTTTTCGTGAACACGCTCTTTTCCTGCCTCGCCGCGCCGAGCGAGTCGCATTCGTTTCGCGTGGTGTGGAAGCCGCCATTTATCTCGAAGCTGGCGGCGGAGGATCGCTGTCATCTGAATGGGCTCGCGATGGAAAATGGGGCACCGCGCTTCGTGACGGCGGTGAGTGCGAGCGATGTGCATGAAGGCTGGCGCGAGCATCGGCACGCGGGCGGCGTCGTGGTCGATGTGCCGAGTGGTGAAGTGATCGCGCGCGGGCTTTCGATGCCGCATTCGCCGCGCGTGGTGGATGGGCGGCTCTTCGATTTGAACAGC
>JANLQB010000315.1:0-13450 GCA_031367565.1 Verrucomicrobiota bacterium | reverse complement strand
ACTTTGTCCGAAATGCCGAGCTGCTCCATGGCGCGCTGGAAGGCGAAGATGCCTTTGCTGAGTTCGGTGAGGAGATTGGCGTGGGAGCCGATCGTGGGATCGGGATTTCCGGCGGTGGTGCCGATTTGGGAAGTGTGGGTGTCGTAGCCGCCGACGGAGGCGAAGAAGATTTGCCGCTTCATGTTCAGCGTGCCGCGGGCCTGGATGAGACGGGCGATCATGCGGAGCTGGGTGCCGAGGGAGCCGGTGGAAAACTGGGTGTTCCAATAGGTCGCAGCGGAAGTGGGCGCGATGGAGGTGTTGAGCAGCGCGCCGGTATCGACGGCATTTTTCACGACGCCTGCGTAGGCCTGGCGCTGAAGATTTACGTCGGGAAGTGCGATGAGATCCTGGACGGTTTGTAGGCGGTTTCCGGTGACGTTACTGAGGGTCACGGCACCGCCGGTGGAGACGTGATATTGCCCGAAGACGCCGCCGACTTCATACGTGTTGGCTCCAGCGAGCGAGGTGCAAAGGGCGATCTTCGCGCTGTTCGCACTAGGGATTCCATTGATGAGATCGAGCTGCAACGGGTGCATCAAATCGGCGATGCGTCCGCCCCAACCGGTCTTCGGAGGTTGATCGGGAAGCGAGGTTTGCCAGTGAGTGACTTGATCGCTGTGAGAGAAAAGCTGCGGCGGTTTCGGGACGGCTCCGCTTTTGTACTGCGCGAGAGTTAGTGGGTAGCTAAGTGGGCCGCTGTTAAACAGGAGCGCGCTTTTTCCCTCGCCGAAAAGCTGCGCGACTTCGGGGACCTTGGTGTGCAGGCCGTAGGTGCGCCCGTCGTTGTTGAGCGAGGTGAGGTTGTTCAACAAATTCTCCGGCAGCGCGAGGAGTCCGCGCCGCGCCGCGTAGTCAGCGTAATCGGGTCCGCGCGGGATGATGAGATTGTTCGAGTCATTTCCGCCGGAGAGGAAAATGCAGACGAGCGCCTTGTAGTCGCCAAGCGATGTCTGTGCGGCGGCGGCATTGATGAAACGCAGGTCGCGAATCGTGGCCGACATTGAGATGGTGCCGACGGCTGCGCAGGCGGCTTGGCGGATGAATTCGCGCCGGGTGCGGAGGTTGGGGAAGTTTTTTGGGTCCATACGGCTTATTTCTGGATGGCGAAGTTTGGCGAGGTGACGATGAGGTGGACGATGGCGCGGATGCGGTCGCGTTTCTGCGTATCGGAGGGGGATACGGCGGTGTAGGCGATGTTCGAGGTGTTAGTGACGAAATCGTAGATGGACTGTCTCGCGTTCACGATGACGCGGGGGTTGGCCGCGTAGTTGTTCGTCCCGGTGCTCGGGAGTTGGCCGGCCATGAGCAGCGTGTTGAGCTGATCGATGAGGGCGTTGACGTTTTCGTTGTTCGTCCACGCGGTCGTGCCTCCCGGCTTGATGCCCATCCACGGGCTGAAATCCACAGCCATATCGCCCGCACCACTGCGGAAGCTGGAGATGCCGCCGGTGTTGCCGCCCGGATTGAAGATGCCGTTGTAGAGGAAGTTTGCCTGACGGACGACGTTGGTTTCCGACGTGAGCTGGAATTCCGGTGTGATCAGCCCAGCGTTGGAGATGACGCCTGGGAATTGGTAATCGGGCAGGAAGTAGTTGAAGACGGTTGGCGAACGCATCGGCGTTTGCGCGATGTCCGTGTCGGTGTTTCCAACGCTCCAGGCGCTGAAGGCAGTCGAGGCTGTGCCGCTCCGATTGAGGGTCGGCGTGTCCATGCCTGCCGTGAAATACCCGACGCGTCCGACTGTATCCAGGACGGTAATGGTGATGTGCGTGTCATCGACGACCGTGAACGGATAGGTGCCATCTGCGGGCATCGAGCCTTGTCCGATCGCGCCGGCGAATTTGATCGCGATGTTTCCTCCAGTCAGGCCGTGAATCGTTCCGGTCGTAAGTGTGACGGTCGTCCCGCTTTGGTCATAGCGACCTTTCAGGAAGGCGACATCGCAATTGGAAATCGTGATCGTCGCATTCGTCGGCACGGTGACCGTAAAGCGACTCGCATCCACCACGGTGATCGGGAACATGCCGTCCGCAGGTTTGCCCGCGCCGTCGCGGAAGCGCAGGAATACGGAGTCGCCGGTGGTGAGACCGTGGGTGGTTCCGCCGTTGTTTCCAGTGGCGACAGAAACCACCGTCCCGGCCTGCGTGTAGTTGCTGCGGATTGTGTCCTTCGTGCGGACGTTAAACACCGTGGTAGTCGGAGGGAAGGTGCCGGACAGGGAATACTCGCCATTCGTGGATTGCGGAGCGCCGGTGAAGAGCAGCGAGATCGGATCGCCACTGTTGAGGCGATGGAGCGTCGGCGCGGTATTCACGGAAATAACGCCGCCATCCTGCGTGTAGTTACCGCTGACGGCAGCAGGTGGCGCAAATGCGCGGGTGATGGCTGTGACGCGGAGCACGGGCTCGCGCTGTTTTCCGTAGCCTTGCTGGGTCAGCACTGCGGTGCTGCGCGCTTCGTAATCGAGGAGGGTGGCTTTGATAACTGCCTTCATGTCTCCGCGGACGCCGGAGCCGTTGTTTTCGAACTTGGAAACAACGCGATAGATATAGCCTGGGCTCGGTGAACTAGTCACCAAACGCTGGATCAACTGGCGGCAAATGAATGGCGCACAGTTTGGATGTTTGAAGAGCGCGTCGTGGGTAGCATCGAGTTCCTGAGCCGGCAGGGCTTGGTAAGCCGGGTCGTTGATTTGCCCCGTGGAGTGGTTTCCGTAAGGATCGAGCGGCTGGCCGGCGACGGCCGGGAGGCCGGGAAGCATCACGCGGTTCAGGATGCGCTTTTGCCCGGTGTAATGGTGGGATGGCACCTCGGTCATCGGGGCCGTGTAGTTCGCGGCGGGCGACCAGTTTGTGGGGAGCGGGCTTGGTGGGGTGGCAGGGTTGAACTGGTTGTAGTTCCAGCCCGTGAAGGCATGGGCAAAGCCGACGATTTCATCCTGGCCATAGGTCGGGATGATTTCGCCTTTGGAGTTCAAGACTAGTGTGCCGTCGGGGTGCAGACGGTTCAGGCCGATCGAGAAGAGCTGCTTGATTTCGCGGGCATAGTTTTCGTTCGGATGCGAACCAGTCGTGAGGCTTGGCTTGTCGTTGCGCCGCATGTCCAGATAGATGCCCATCGCCGGGGTGAGCGTGACGGCTTCGAGGATGTCGCGGAAGTTGCCGAAGGCATTGACGAGCAGCGTGTCGTAGAACGATGAAACGGCACGC
Source organism: Verrucomicrobiota bacterium (assembly GCA_031367565.1). Classification (GTDB taxonomy): domain Bacteria; phylum Verrucomicrobiota; class Verrucomicrobiia; order Chthoniobacterales; family Chthoniobacteraceae; genus JANLQB01. The sequence continues at coordinate 10,199 of JANLQB010000315.1, read as the reverse complement.
GCGTTGTCTTCCAGCGGGCCGGCGGTGGAGACGACCAGAATCTGGTTCAGCGCAAACGCGACCCGCTGGCGGAGTTGATCCGTCCCGATCGTGGAACTCTTCCACCAGGCATTCGTGGATAGGTCCGAGTAGTAAGTCGGGCCATTCGGGCTGGTCTGATTGCGGTTATCTATGACGAACGGGAGATGATAAGTCGGCGCCGTGAGCAACTGACTGTCGATCCAACCTTCGTAGCCGCTGGATTGCACGGCGGTGATGTCCGCGAGCGTCGGTCCGAATGTGCTCTGCGTGAGGAAACGCGAGGCGGCGTTGGCGCTGGTGTGATCGTCCGTCCACGATGGTGGCGCGGGCGGCGGCGTGAAGGTTTGCGAGCCTTCCAGTAAGCGGAAGTAACCTTTGATTTCACCGCCGGGATTTGTCGTTGAGTGGACGTTGAAATAGGCGTGGCCGGTTTTGATTCCCGTGACCAAATCCGCGACCGAGAAGCCTGCGCGTGGCGAGATGAGCCAGAGATAGGTTCCGTCCGGCTGCTTCACGGCATCGCCGGGCTGGTCGATGTCGCAGATCACATTGGCGAGACCGCCGGGAGGGTTCGGGATGCGATCGTCGTGAACGTGCATGCCGAAATACAGCGAGGTGAGATTCGAGTAAGCGATCGTGAGATTCGCCGTCGTCTCATCCGCACTGACGCGGAGCATCGCGGTGCCGGAGCCGTTTGTGACGACCGAGCCTTGCGGCGCGAGATTCGCGAAATAGAGCGTGCCATTGGCGGTCTGGCCCGTCGAAACCACGTATTGCGAAAGGACGTAGCCGGGCACTACTTCGCTGGCGAGCGTGCCTGCGTCGCCAGGCTTCAGCCAGCCGACCGAGACGTGATCCGCGCCCGTGCCTTCCTTGTGGCGGACTTCCACGTAGTATCGATTGCCCGCTTCCAAATAGAGCAGCGGACTCACCGCTCCCGCAGCCCAGTTCCGGTAACCGACCGGCGCGGTCAGTTCGGCGCGTTTGAAAGCGTTCACCGGTTCCCCGTCATCACTGATCCAGAGTTCCGCCGCTTCATCCGCCGTGAGCCAGAATTTGTAAGTGCCCGTCGTCGGCGCAGTGAGGTAGCCACGGAGGCGCGAGCCGTAATTGTCGTCGGAATTTTGCGGGCCTTCGAGTGAAGTGACGAGGCTCGTGCTGCTCGGAGCGGTGGTGAGCGGGAGGTCGCTCACGGCAGTGCCGGCGATGCCCGTCCACACGTCGCGCGTGATTGCCGAGTCGGTCGCGATCACTTTCACCTGCAAAATGGCGGAGCCGGAACCGGACGGGTTCGTGGCGGTGATCGGGATTTGCCAGATGCCGATCTGCGTAGGCGAACCGCTGATGACGCCCGTCGTCGTGTTCACCGTCCAGCCGGACGGCAAATTCGCTGCGCCGAAACTTGTGGGATCGTTCGAGGCCACGATCTGGTAAGTCGCCACCGGCCCACCTTTCAAGAGCAGCATATCCAGCGTGCTCTGGATCTGCGGCGGTGCCGTGGGGAAAAGGCGAGCCTGTGGGATGACCTGGAGCGGTTGATTAGAACTCTGCCATCTCAAAATCGCCGTCGCATCTCCCGAACGCGCCATGTGCTCAAAGATGATGGCTGCCCGCTGCCCGCCCGCCAATTCGATCGTCCCGCTGTAAGTGCCCGCCGTCGGTGTGTTGCTCCAGCTCGTGAAAATCAACTGCCCATTCACCCAAAGCCGCCCACCGCGTTCCACCTGGCCCTCAAACGTGTAAACCTGCGAAAACTCCGGCAAAACATCTCCCGTAAAACGAGAGACAAAATAGTCCGCATTCACCCCGACGCCGGGGGAAGCGGTGCCAAAAGTATTGTCGATCTGCGGATCGATCCGCGTCAGGACGGGAAGCGCGGACCCATTGGTCGTTCCGCTGGTATTCGTAAAGACCGGGATGGTCGCAGAAGTGTTATTCCAAAAGCGTGCTTTCACGCCGGTTCCGTTCGCTTGGGAGAAATCGTTGATTAACACCGCCGCCGCCGTCGGACGGCCCACGGTGTAGCCTGCGCTCGGGCTGATGGTGATGATGACGGCTTCCGGCGATTCCAGCACCGCATCGGGCAGTGGCGTCACTGCCACTGTTGCGGAATTCACACCCATGCCGAGCGTGACGGAGCCACCGAGCGCGAGATAATCGCTGCCCGCGACCGCGCTGCCGCTCACGGCGTAGTTGACGGTGATCGCGTTAAATCCTCCCGAACGCCGGATGATGAACGTGCCAACATCGCCACTCACATTGATCGAAGCCGGCTCGGCGATCGGAACACCGCTCGACGAGACCGAAACGACATTCGGGGCCGCGAGTCCGGCCGTGATTGCCGCGAGATCAGCCGGTCCGCTGAGACCGTTCGAGTGAGAATTGTACGGATCGAAACCGATCTGCATTTCCTCCCAATCGTTCACCCCGTCGCCATCGCTATCGATGTCCACGACGCTCACCCGATGGAAAAGCGTCGTCGCGTTCGGCGCGCTATTGGTCGCCGTCAGCGAGCCGGATTGATCTGGCGCGAGCGGCGTTCCGAGATTCGTCCAAGTCGCAGAGACGAGCGTCGGCGAGGTTTGGATTTGGTAGCGCTTCCCGAGTTCCGTCGGAAAAGTGAGATGCACCCCGCTCCCGTCCGAGGTGATGCTCGTGATCTTGATGCCCGAACCGGCCTGCGCCGGATTCGTGCCGGCGAGCGCCTCTGAACTATTTTTCTGCCCATCGCCATCCGTGTCGGCATTTGGCGAAAGTGCAGCCGAAGAGTAACGCATCGCCCAGATGTCGGGGATTCCATCGGCATTCAGATCGATCGGCGGAGCCGCGCGGAGAGGCGTCGGATCAAGTGCGGCGAGGAAGAACGCCGCGAGGGCGGCAGGCGTGAGGAGCAGGCGCGGTAGATTCATGGCGGGAGGCGTTAAAGCCGGTTTGGTGGGAAGAGAAAAAGGGGTCAGCCGGAACCGGAAATTGTAGGACAATCTCCGATACTCAGCCGAGACGCAGGCACGATTTCACGCACCCAATCAATTGACAAAGAGTTTCCTGTAAAATCCCCATCACGTTTAAACTTCAAACTGGCGGAATCCCCGCCGCGCCAACGAGCCCGCTAAGCCGTCCGGTGCGCGAGCACGAAATCGTGCAGAGAATTGATCGAAGCGAGCGCCTCTTTCGCCGCCTCGGAACTCGGCAGCTTCACCCCATATTTTTTCTCCAGTGAAACCGCAATCTGCAGCGCATCGATCGAATCCAGCCCCAGGCTATCCGGGCCAAAAAGCGGCGTTTCATCCGCGATTTCCGCTGCGGGAATCTTGAGATTCAGTTCTTCGACCAGCATGGCTTTGATCTCTTCGCGCAGCTCTTGGGGCATGGGGATTTTTGAAATACGAATGGTGGTTTTGGGAATGAAGCGTGTTCAAATGCGCGCACTCCCGCTTTTCCGCAACCCGAAATCCAAACCCGTCCGCATGAAATCCCGCCTCGACCAACTCCTCGTCGCCCGCGGTCTTTGCGAGAGCCGGGAGAAGGCGCAGCGCGCGATCATGGCTGGCGATGTAACCGTCGGCGAAACGCGCGTGGACAAGGCGGGGACGAAGGTCGCGGAGGATGCGGTGATTTTTGTGAAGCCGCCTCCGCGCTATGTCGGGCGCGGCGGCTTTAAGATCGAAGCGGCGCTCGCCGCCTTCGGCCTCGATCCGGCTGGCAAGTGCTGCCTCGACATCGGCGCGAGCACGGGTGGCTTCACGGATTGCCTGCTCCAGCACGGCGCGGCGAAAGTGTGGGCGATCGACGTGGGGCACTCGCAGCTCGATTGGAAAATCCGCAGCGACCCGCGCGTGGTCGTCCGCGAAAAGCTGAACGCGCGCAACCTCACGCGCGCCGACATCCCTGATCCCATCGACCTTTGCGTCATCGACGTGTCTTTCATCTCGCTGACTTTGATCTTGCCGCCCGCCTTCGAGTTGCTTAGCCCGTCCGGCGTGATCGTGCCGCTCATCAAGCCGCAGTTTGAACTCCGTCGTGAGGACGTGCGCAGCGGCGGCGTCGTGCGCGATCCTGCCCTGCACGAACGGGCGGTGGAAAAGATTCGCGAGTTTGTGAACACGATGCCGGGTCTGACGTGGAAAGGTTTCATCGAGTCGCCGATCCTCGGCGGAGAAGGCAACAAGGAGTTTCTCGCATGTCTGATTTCCGCATCGGCCTGATCGCCAACGACTCGAAACCGGGTGCCGCCGAACTCGCCCGCGACATCGACCTCGCCTTCCAGCGGCATGGCATCCAGCCGATGCTCGATTCGCGCACGGCGGAACTCATCGGAGCCGATACCGCCAGTACTTACGGCGCGCTTTCCCGCGAATGCGAACTTCTCGTCGTGCTCGGCGGCGACGGGACGATTCTTCAAACGCTGCACGAACTCGAACAGCAAACGCCGCCCATGTTTGGCATCAATCTCGGCTCGCTCGGTTTTCTCACGACCGTAAGTGCGGGCCAGTGGAGCGACGCGGTGGAGGCGATCGTGGAGCGCAAATACATCCTCAGCGAACGCACGCTCCTGTCCGTGGAAGTCTGCCACGACGGCAAAAACGAAGAACCCCGCATCGCGCTGAATGACGCCGTCATCAGCCGCGGCGAGCTCTCCCGCCTCATCCAGCTCGATGTCCACATCGACGGCGCATTTTTGACCGAATACAACGCCGACGGTCTCATCGTCGCGACGCCGACCGGCTCCACCGCCTACTCGCTCAGCGCCGGCGGGCCTGTGCTCACGCCGGACAGCGGCGTCTTCGTCGTCACGCCCATCTGCCCGCATGTGCTCACGATGCGCTCCGTCATGGTCAGCGATCAGTCGCTCATCGAGATCAGCCACAATCACACGACGACCGACATTTTCCTCACGCTCGACGGCCAGAACTCCGTACGCATCGGCCCCGGCGATTCCATCCGCATTCGCCAAGCCTCACACCGGCTCGCCCTCGCCATGCTGCCCGCCATGTCCTTTTTTGAAGTGCTCCGCCAAAAACTAAAATGGAGCGGCACCGCCGTATGATTACTTTCGCCGACCTCCTTCAGCCCGAGCACATCCAACTTCACCCCAAAGCCCGCACGCGCGACGCCGCGATCCAGGAAATCGCCTCACTGCTGGACGGCTGCGTGCAGGTACTTGATGGCGAAGAACTCTTCCAGAAAGTGAAGCTCTCCGCACCGTGCATCATGGAGCAGGAGGCCGACTTCTGCATCTGCATCCCGCACGCCCGGACGGCTGCGGTCACGGCGATGGTGATGAGTGTCAGCCGTTTCGATCGCGGCCTGGTCATCCCCGGTGTCGAGAAACCAGTCCGCTATTTCTTTTGCATCGCCGTCCCGCCCGAGATGGCCACCGACTACCTGCGGATCATCGGCCTCATCGCGCGAATCGCCAAAGACCCGCACTCCGAGCAGCAGATTTACTCGGCGGAAACCGCGGACGATTTCATCGAGACGATGGTGCGGCTGGAAACGAAGCTGTAGCGCGACGCGTATTGCGTGGGCTGTGGAAAAAATGAAGACGCTCCCGATTCCGGGAGCGCCTTCACAACAATACAATGACTGGAACCAGCTAACTGAAAATGGCTGTCTTACTTCGCCTGCGAGACCACGTCGTTCAACTTGAAGATCGGCAGGAACATGGCGATGACGATACCGCCGACGATGACGCCGAGGACGACGATGAGCAGGGGCTCAATGAGCGAGGTGAGGGCGTCGAGGACGGCCTCGATTTCTTCGTCCCAAAAGTCGGCCATTTTTTCGAGCATGGTGTCGATTTTACCCGTGGCTTCACCGGCGCTGACCATGCGGATGAGCATGGGCGGGAAAATCGGCTGACGACCGAGAGAAGAGGCGAGGTGATCGCCTTTCTCCACGTCGGCAGAAACATTTTTGATGGCATCGGCGACGACGAAATTGCCGGAAGTTTCGCCGACGATTTCCATGACTTCGAGGATGGGCACGCCCGACCTGATGAGCTGCGCAAAGGTGCGCGCAAAGCGGGTCATGCAAATCTTGTGAACGAGCGGGCCAAAGATCGGGAGTTTGAGCTTCCAACGATCCCAGAGTTGCGAGCCTTTTTCTGAGCGGACAAAGGAGCGGCAACCGTAGAAGCCGCCGACGCCGATGCCGACGATGAAATACCAGTTCGTGGTGATGAACGCGGAAAGATCGAGCAGGAATTGCGTCGGAGCGGGCAGGTTTGCGCCGAAGTCCTTGAAGATGTCGCCGAAGATCGGGACGATTTTCACGATAAGAAAAGTGGTGATCGCGAGGGCGATGCAGATGACGATGACGGGGTAGGTCATCGCGGATTTGATCTTCTTTTTCAGCCGCGCGGCGGATTCCAGGAAGCACGCGAGGCGGTCTAGAATGTCCGAGAGCAAACCACCAGTTTCACCCGCCTTCACCATCGAGACGTAGAGACGGCTGAAGATGCGGGGATGCTTCGAGATGGCCTCGAAAAAGGAATCGCCCTGCTGGACGAGCGCGGTGACTTCGCCAACGACGCGGCGCAGACCGGCCTGCTTTTTCGGGTCGGCTTGTTCGTAAAGTGCGGTGAGGCCCGCGACGAGCGGGAGGCCGGCATCGACCATCGTGGCGAGCTGGCGCGTGAAGAGGACGAGATCGGTTTCGGTGACTTTGCCTTTTGGGGCCGTGGCTTTCGCGCCCACCTTTTGCTGGATGGAGAGCACCATCAGCCCTCGCGTCATCAGCGTGTTGATCGCGTTGTCTTCGTTGAGCGCTTCCTGAACGCCGGAGATCATCTTTCCTGCGGAGTCGCGTGCTTGGTAGGCAAATGTCATCATGGCGACACCAGTCCAAGCAGGACAGGTGCCATGAAGCGGACGGCGCTTTAGCTTTTCAAACCGAGGCCGATTTTTTCGCGGAGATAGGTGATCGAACGTTCGAGGTCGCCTTTTTGAAAATCCTGTTCGGCCTTCTGGCGATCGACGCCTTCCGGCGCTTTGAAGTTTTCCAGCTTATGTCCGCGCTTTGCGAGCGCCTCGAAGGCGGCGAAGGCTTCCGGACGTTTGTCGTAGTTCTTCCAGAAGTCGTCTTTTTTGTAAGCGAACCCGCGTGAGAAACCGGAGATCGTCTCGATCATGATCGGGACATTTGGGCAGAGCTTTTTCCACTCATCGGCGTAGGCCGCCCAGTCGATGAGACCTTCGCCTGCCGCCGTCCATTGGACCGACGCGCCTTCCGGCGTTTCCCAGATCATGTCGTCGCGCAGGCTGGAGCAGATCGTGTATTTCCCGAGCGAGCGCAGGACGTCCATCGGATCTTCCATCGTCCAAGCCGCGTTGCCGGAGTCGATATTCACGCCGACGAAATCCGTCCCCGCTTCCTCCACGAGATCGCGCAGCTCCCATGAATGCATGTCGCCCGCATGATTTTCCACCGCGACCTTCACCCCCGCATCGAGCGCCTCCTGCTTGCCAGCCTTCAGCACTTTCACCATATCCGCGATCCGCGCGCGGATGCCGCCGGGCGTTTGCCGATCTTCCATGGCGCCGAGCACCACTCGAAAAACAGGCGAGCCGAGCGTTTTTGCCACGCGGAGCCCGAGCCGTAAATGCTCCTCCGCCGTGCCCCAGTTTTTCTTAAACCGCACCGACGTTGGGCAGATGCTCCAGCTTCCCGCGTAGAGCGCGAGGCCGAGGTCGTCGGCTTGTTTCTTCACCTCACGAAGCGCGTCGTTTTCCAGTGACTCATATGCGTCGAGGTCCGAAATCAGAATCGAGTCCAGCTTCAGACTCGCTGCGTAGTCGATGAGTTCCTTCGCCTTCCAGTTCATCGCGCGGACCGCGAAATTATCCATGCCCAGCTTAATCCCGCGTCGCGCGACTGATTCGGCATGCACCGGGATTTGCGTCGCGAGCGAGGCCAGCGCGAGGGTTTGCAGGAAAGAGCGGCGGGCGAGGGGAGTGGCGTGATTCATATCGGGTGTAAGCGATACGCATTTCACGCGGGGCCGCGATGCGCGTCAAACCTTGTTCGCCGCTTGACGCCCCGTTTGCGCGTTGAAATAAGGACGCCCCGCTAAATTTCCATGAACACCGTTGCCGCCCTCAAAACTCTCAAGAAAAACGTCCAGAAACTCGTCGAAGGATCGCTCGCCGACACCGGCGGCCTGCTGCGCCTCGCGCCGTGCTGGGTGCCGCGCAGTTTTCTCCAGCCGGGGAAACGCCTGAAACTTCACCCGGACGATCTTTACGCCTACGGCCTGAATCGCGGCGGCATCGACGAACGCTGGTTCGCCTCGACCACGCCTGCGGCCAACGAAAACCGGACACCGGACGAAGGTCTCAGCTACGTCGTCGTTGGAAAACAGCGCTTCACGCTTCAGCAAGCCGTCGCCGAATGCGGCGCGACGCTCATCGGTTCCGCGATCTGGAAGAAGTATAGCAAGTGGCCGGTTTACTCGAAGTTCTTCGACAACATGGGACCCATCCCGCACCACATGCATCAGTCGGCCAAGCAGGCAAAGCTCGTCGGGCAGGAAGGCAAGCCCGAGTCTTACTACTTCCCGCCGCAGCACAACAACGTCGGCAATAACTTTCCCTACACCTTCATGGGCTTCGAGCCCGGCACCACGAAGGCGCAAGTCCGCAAATGTCTTGAAAATTGGAACAAGGGTGACAACGGCATTCTCGACCTATCGAAAGCCTATCGTCTCAAAGCTGGCACCGGCTGGCTCATCGACCCATGCATCCTGCACGCGCCTGGTTCGCTCTGCACCTATGAGCCGCAATGGGGTAGCGATGTTTTTGGCATGTATCAATCACTCGTCGAAGGCCGCGAAGTCCCGTGGAGCCTGCTGGTGAAAGACATGCCGAAGAAGCATCATCAGGATCTCGACTTCATCGTGGAGCAACTCGACTGGGATAAGAACGTCGATCCGAAGTTTAAGGACAATCACTACCTCGAACCCGTGCCGGTCGCCGACACGCGCAGCGAGGGTTACGTCGATCGCTGGATCGTCTATGGCAAGGTCGATGGCGAACAGCTCTTCACCGCGAAAGAACTCACCGTCGAACCCGGCGTCACTGCCACCATCAAAGACACCGGAGCCTACGGCCTCATCTGCGTGCAAGGCAGCGGACGCATCAACCATCAGCCGCTGAATTCCCCGAAGCTCATCCGCTTCCACGAACTCACCGAAGACGAATACTTCTGCACCGAATCCGGCGCAAAAGCGGGCGTCACTTTCCAAAACACCAGCACCACCGAGCCACTCGTCGTCCTGCGTTACTTTGGCCCCGATGCCAATCCCAACGCTCCGGTGATGGGTGCTTATCGGAAGAACAAATTTAACTAACGCGAGCCTGCGTTTTCCACCCATTTGATCGGGAGGCGCGCGAAGACGATTCGCTGGCGATTGTCGGCCTTGGAGGGAATGCCGACCATGTCATCTGCTCCGATAGTGAAAACAAAGTCGCGCTTTTCCAACCCATTGTCCGTTCGCCAATCTCCGCGCGTTCTCAATCCCACGAGCCGATGCCCGGCGAATTCCTCTCCGACGTTTTCCTGAGTCACAGCGCGAAGGACAAGGCGGTGGTGCGCCCGCTGGCGGAGCGGTTGCGGGCGGACAGGGTGAACGGAGTAGAGTTTCCTCGATTTTGCGGGCTGGACTGTGGTGAACACCATGACAGCCATGAACAACAGCAGAACCGGTCGGCGCTACGATCGGGAGTTTAAGAACAACGCCGTCGCGCTGGTGCGCAGCGGTCGCACCGTGACGGAGGTGGCCCGCGAGCTGGGCGTCTCCAAGTGGTCGCTCGGCCGCTGGGTCGAGCAGGCCAAGACGGGCGAGACGCTCCGTGAGCCGAAGACCTTGAGTGCCGAGAGCCCGGAGCAGCGCGAGCTGCGGCGGCTGCGGCAGGAAATCGAGTAGGTCAGCCGCCAGCGCGACATCCTAAAAAAAGCCTTGGGCATCTTGTCAGCGGAGATGCCGCCACCCGCTTCACGCTGATGGAAAAGCTCACGCCCCAATCTCCCGCCGACGCGCTGGCCGAGGCGCTGGAAGTCAGCGAGAGCGGCTTTGCCGCGCATCGCCGCAAGGCCGAGCGCCCGCGCCGGCGGCACGACGCGCAACTGCGCCCACTCATCGCGCAGAGCTTCGCGCAGAGCCGGCACCCCTACGGTTG
>JANLQB010000905.1:0-3387 GCA_031367565.1 Verrucomicrobiota bacterium | reverse complement strand
TACAACCACGCGCACATCGGGAATTTTCGCGCTTACGTTTTCGAGGATTTGCTCCAGCGACATCTGGAAGCGCGTGGGTTTGACGTGCTGAGGGTGATGAATCTGACGGACGTGGACGACAAAACGATCCGCAATTCGCGTGCAGCGGGGAAGCCGCTTGCAGATTTTACGGCGATCTACAAGGAGGCGTTCTTTCAGGATCTCGATGCGTTGCGGATCAAGCGGGCGCAGCATTTTCCCGCAGCGACGGAGCCGCAGTATATCGAGCGGATGATCGCGATGATCGGCGATCTCGCGGCGAAGGGGATCGCGTATCAGGCGGACGACCGGAGCGTGTATTTCCGGCTCTCGAAATTTCCCGATTACGGAAAGCTGGCACATTTGAATCTCGATGAGCTGCGTCCGAGCGGGCGCATCAGCAGCGATGAATATGAGAAGGAATCGGTTGGCGATTTTGCGCTGTGGAAGGCGTGGAATGAAGCCGATGGCGATGTGAAATGGGATTCGCCGTGGGGACCGGGCCGGCCAGGCTGGCACATCGAGTGCAGCGCGATGGCGACGGCGCTGCTCGGGCCGGAGCTGGATATTCATTGCGGCGGTGTGGATAACATTTTTCCGCATCACGAAGCGGAGATCGCGCAGAGCGAATGCTGCACGGGGAAGAAATTTGTGCGCTACTGGCTGCACAACGCGCATCTCATGGTCGAGGGCCAGAAGATGTCGAAGTCTCTCGGGAATTTTTACACGTTGCGCGATCTGATTGCGAAAGGGTGGACGGGGCGCGAGGTGAGGTATGCGCTGCTGACGGTGAATTACCGACTGCCGCTGAATTTCACGATGACGGGGCTCGAAGGCGCGCGCACGGCGCTGGCGCGGATTGATGAATGGGTGCGACGTCTTTCGGAGTACGCCTGCGATGCGCAGGCTGAGTCAGAACCACTCGCAGCGCTCGCGAACAATTTCTTCGCTGAGCTCGACCATGATCTCAACATTTCCGGTGCGATGGGTCATCTCTTTACGATGATCCGGACGACAAATGCGGATATGGATTCCGACGGATTGCGGCAGGGGCACGCGGCGAGCGTGCTGGCATACTGGCACCGAATCAATCAGGTCCTCACACTTGGCCCGGAAGAGCGCTCGGTGCCCGTGGACGTCCACGCGCTCGTTGGTCAGCGACAGGCGGTGCGCGAGGCAAAAAACTGGGCAGAGAGTGACCGGCTTCGCGATGAGATCGCGAAGCTCGGGTGGAATGTGAAGGACACGAAGGACGGGCCGAAGTTGACGCCTCGGTAGGTTGCCGGGCGCTGGGCGTGTGCTAGATAGGCGGGCCGGTCTGGAGACCCTCTGGATTTCGGCATCCCCCACGACAACCGAACCCACTTTGACACGCCGGTATTTTTTCATCGCGAATCGATGTCTGCTCGCTGCGGGCGCTCTTTGGTGTGTCGCGGCGGCTTCGGCGCAGGTCGCAAATTTTGAAGCGCAGCAGACCCGACCGATTTGTCTTTCGCCGGATGGGACGCGGCTTTTTGCGGTGAATACGCCGGATGGGCGGCTGTCGGTTTTCGATGTGTCGAATCCTGCCAATCCGGCTCCGGTTTTGATCCGGGAGATTGCCGTCGGAGTGGAGCCGGTTTCGGTGAATGCGGTCTCGAATGACGAGGCGTGGGTGGTGAATGAAGTGTCGGATTCGGTGAGCGTCGTGTCGGTCGCGATGGGGGCGGTGATGGAGACACTGGCGTGCAAGGACGAGCCTTCGGATGTCGTGTTCGCGAGCGGGAAGGCGTTCGTTTCGTGCTCGCAGAATAATCTCGTGCGCGTCTTTGACCTCGCGACGCATGCGGAACTCACGACCATCCCGCTCGAAGGGCTGAACCCGCGTTCGCTGGCAGTGAGTGGCGATGGGACCAAGGTTTACGCGGCGTTCAAGCTCTCGGGAAACCGCACGACGCTGCTGCCGGCGAACCTCGCGCCTCCGCAGCCGACGCCGACGAATCTGAGCCTGCCCGCGCCGCCGCAAGTCGGGCTGATCGTGAGCGCGGAGGATGCGCGGCTTTCGCCGATGCCGAATATGCCGGACAACGATGTGGTGGAAATCAACGCGGTGACGAACGTCATCACGCGCTATTTCACCGGCACGGGAACGGTGAACTTTTTCATCGCGGTGCGTCCGGCCAGCGATGAGCTGTGGATCGCGAATACCGAGGCGCGGAATCTCGTGCGCTTCGAGCCCGTCTTGAACGGGCACTCCGTGGACAATCGCGTGACGCGCGTGACGACTTCGGGCGCGCCAATCGTCACGCCATTCGACATGAATCCCGGCGTGAACTACGCGCTTTTCCCGAACAACGCCGCGCGTGCCACGGCGCTCGCGCAGCCGACTTCCATCGCGTTTATGCCAGATGGAGCAGCGTTTTGGCTCGCGAGTTTTGGCACGGATCGCGTGGCAAAAATCGACGCGGCTACGGGCACCGTGCTCTCGCGGATCGAGACGGGGCCGACGACCGGCGCGGCCTTCGATCCGAAAAGCAAACGCGGCGCCCGCGGCCTCGCGCTGCAAGCCGCGAACCACCGGCTCTACCTGCTCAACCGCATCTCGAACACGATCTCCGTCATCTCCACCACGAGTGAAACCGTGCTCACGGAAATCCCGACCGGCAGCTACGATCCGACGCCCGCGACGATCCGGCAGGGGCGCGGCTTTCTTTACGATGCGCGGATTTCTGGAAATGGGACGCAGTCTTGCGCGTCGTGCCACATCGACGGCGACCGCGATGAACTCGCGTGGGATCTCGGCGATCCCGCAGGCTCGATGCAAAATGTGACGAACACATCCGGCTCATTTCCCATGCACCCGATGAAGGGACCGATGACCACGCAGACGCTGCGCGGACTGCGCACATTGGGAGTGCTGCACTGGCGCGGGGATCGCGCGAACCTGACCTCATTCAATCCGGCATTTGCTTCCATCCTCGGCGGCTCCCAGCTCAGCACGGCGGACATCAATCTGTTCCGCGACTTCGTCAACACGATCGTCTTTCAGCCGAATCCGAATCAGAATCTCGACCGCACGATGCCCGCGCTTTTCCCGCCCGGCGATCCCGAGGCTGGCGATCCGAACGCGGGCAAGAGCACGTTCATCAACGACAACTACCAGCCGAACCTGCGTTGCAATACCTGCCATTCGCTGCCGGAGGGGACGAACCGCAATATCATCTCGGCGGCGATGCAGCAGGAGACTCAAGATTTCAAAGTGCCGCAGCTTCGGAATTCGTATCAGAAGCGGCATTTTGCACGCAGCGCGACTGCCGTATCGCTGAGCGGATTTGGGATTCATCACGATGGGGTGGATCCGGATTTTGCGACGTTCCTTTCGCGTCCGGT
>JANLQB010000890.1:0-5097 GCA_031367565.1 Verrucomicrobiota bacterium | reverse complement strand
CACTCGTCTTGCCTGACGGGAGTAAGGTCGATGCCTTGCGGTTCGAGATGGATGCGTTTCGGTGCGATTTGGTGGAAGCGCACTTTAATCCCCCCAACCGGGACGGCCTCCTCCCGTAGTGGCACATCGACTTCCGACAGGCCATGATCACTGGTGGTGTTCAGCCCGTTGAAAAGGTGGACGACGAGGCGCTCGCCCGCGTGGTCTTTTTGCCGGAAGACGGTGCTCTGGATGCACATCGGCGCATCGACTGCCACAGGCGCTGGAGTGCCTGCGGCCCATTTGATCGCCTGCGCGAAAATGATGCGCTGGTATGGGTAGCCATAGCTATAGTTCGCGGCATCGAAACCGGCGGCCATATAGACGACGCGGCCCTGGCCCTGCTCGCCCATCACCACCGCCGGCACCGGGTCCTTGCCTTCCGGGAACATCATCATCGGCGCGCGCGCCTCACCCATGAGGACCATCGGACCTTTGAAGCTGGCTTGCACACCGTTGTTGACTAGCTTCATGCGGGGATCGGAAATGAGATCGCTAGTTAGAAGATCGCCACCGCCCCAGCGCATCTCGGCGGTGCCCTGGCGATTGGCCCAATACATGTCATCCACGAGGATGGCAAAATTCGCGTCCAACTCCGCGCGCTTCGTCGGAGCCTTCGGGCGGCCCGCATAGTCCACGCCGAAGATGTCGGCTAAAGCGAAGTTCGGACGCGGGTGGCCGAGTTCATCGAAGAGGGAAGTCTCACAAGTGGCCACGAGCCCACCGCCCTTTTGCACGAACTCGCGAATGGTCGCGACCTGCGCATCCGAAAGCGCGGCGGCATTTGGCAGGATGAGCACTTTGAAAGGCGCGAGCCGATCCGCCCGCACGTCGAGATCGGTGATGAGCGTGATGGGTAGATGCTCTTCGTACCCCACCCGGAAAACGCCAAGCGCGTGCGCGAGGAAGCGCTCCATGATTTGTCCGCCCGCGTAAAACTGTCGCGTTTGCTCGCTCACGAGGAGCGCCGCCCAAGGCTCTGGCGTGGTGCGAATCAGCCACGGTTTGCGCCGTCCGATTTCCCGTAAGGTGTCGTCGCCCGCCTCTTTGCCCGCGCCCGTCGGCACCGCAAGCGGCGTGATTGATCCATTCGTCATCGCCAGCATGCAGCGCACGAAAAGCTCGTGCCGTGGAAAGCCGGACGCGCTGTAGGGATTTCCGTGCGAAATGATGTATGGCTCACTCGCACCAGTGCGCCCGCCAGTCAGCGCACGCACGTACGCCGCGCCAAACGCGGGCACGACGCTCGCGCCGAGATTCACTTCATCGAGCCACCATTCCTGCACCGGCGAATCGAAGAGCAGATTCATCCGCGCCGACATCACGCGCGGGCTGGTGAGGAAATGTCCGTAACGTCCGGCGTTCGTCGTCCACGTATACACAGCGGCCTGCGGATTCACCTGGCGGAGCCGCGCGTGCAGTTTGCGATACCAGTTCTCCAACTTCGTATCCGCCCAGAGTAGATAGACTTTATAGTCATCGCTCGTGAGGTCGATCTTTGCGGGAAACGCCCGCCCGGTTTCCTGCCGGTATAACTCCACGTCGTATGGAGTATAGTTAATCATCGGATGGTAGTTGCCATCGAACGAGATCCCATCGACGCGGTAGTCGGTGAAGATCTCCGCGAGATTCTCGATGAGGTAATCGCCGTAAGGTGTATTCAGACTGAGGCTGCGTTGCCCGGCGTTCTCTGGCTTGGTGAGATCGAGCGCGGGGTCGAGCGGCTTTTCATCCGGGGAAAGTTTCTGCCGCCACTCCGCGTGTTGCTTCACATACTCCACCGGCGCATACGGCGAGACGCCGATGACCACGCGCATCGAGTGGCGGCGCATCCGCTCAAACGCCGTTTGCATCAACGCGCTTTCCTTTGGATCAAATCCCGCACCGCCATCGCGGCGCAGCGGAAAATACGGCTCCGGCCCGCCCGTGTGAATCACGGTCACTCCGACCGCCGCGAGGTCATCGACATAAGGCAGCGTCGTGGGATTCGCGAAGTCGCCGACGAACGCTTTCTGCACGCCTTCATAAACCCACGGCGCAGGCTCGACCGCCTGGAAATCGCGATCCGGCGTGTACCATTTCAGATCGTCCATTTTCACCGGATCGGCGGCAAATGTGGAGACGGCGAGCAGAAGGAGCGTGCAATGGCGGAGGGAGAGGGAAGACACAAGGAGGGATGGGTGCGGCGCGTTTTGCAAGACAAGCGCAGCGGGCGGAAATTCGTAGAGCCTTTCCCATCGGGCTCGGCTCGGAAGAAACCGTTTTTGTGACGATTCCAAACCGCTTGCCATCGCATCTCGCGGCGTTACTTTCGCGACCCATGCGCCGGGTTTTCGTCCTGCTTTCAGCGCTAATTTTTGTGTGCGCATCGCGATGCGCCGCCACGGGCGCGCAGCAGGGGGAATGGACACTTTATAAAGTCAGCGGGCGCGACTATGTG
Organism: Verrucomicrobiota bacterium; assembly: GCA_031367565.1. Taxonomy (GTDB): domain Bacteria; phylum Verrucomicrobiota; class Verrucomicrobiia; order Chthoniobacterales; family Chthoniobacteraceae; genus JANLQB01. The sequence goes on along the minus strand of JANLQB010000890.1, from coordinate 2,618 downwards.
GCGGTCGAAAACGTCGCGAAATTTTATGCACTGTCACAAGTGCGGATCAACGGTGCGGACTTCACGCTCTCCGGCGGCATGCGCTCGCTGCGCGGGCGTTCAAACTCCGTCGAGTTTTTCATCAATAATCTGAAGTTCAACCTGAGCTATCCGGTGGTCGAATGCGAAGGGCATCTCTGCATGTCGCGCATGGATTTGACGAAGCTCGTTGAGCCCGTGATGCGGCCGGGCCGGATCAAAAACGCGGAACGGATCGACACCGTGGTGCTCGATGCCGGCCACGGCGGACACGATCTCGGTGCGGCCTCGCCGTTTGGATACGAGAAGGATTTTGCGCTCGACGTGGTTTTGCGCGCGCGACTGCTGCTCATGTCGGCGGGCTTCAAAGTCGTGCTCACGCGTGGAAATGACACCTTCATCTCGCTCGGCGATCGCGTGCGGATCGCGAACGCGCAGAAGAACGCGATTTTCATCGCCATGCATTTTAATGCCGGTGGCGCGGGCACCGGTTTGGAAACGTACACGCTCTCGCCGCGCGGCGTTCCATCGATGGCCGCAGACGGGCCATCCATCGCCGATCTCACGCCATGTCCTGGCCACCAAAACGACGCGGAAAATATGGCCCTCGCGACCGCGACGCACGCCGCGATGGTCGTGCGCTCGCGCATGTGGGATCGCGGGATCAAGCGCGCGCGCTTCGTCGTGATCCGTGACATTACGATCCCCGGCGTGCTCGTCGAAGGCGGCTTCCAGACGAACATGACAGACGCGCGGATCATCGCGAATCCGCAGTATCGGCAGCAAATGGCGACGTCGATTTTGCAAGCGGTGCGGAACTATCAGCGGGCAGTGGGAACGGCCGCACCTGCTCCGTCGAAGACGGCTTCTCCTCCTCCACCGCCTCCACCGCCGAGCGAACCGGAACTCACCGAGACGACGCCCCCGACAGAAGCCGGAGCTCCGAAAGTCGAAACGCCAACCGACGCGGTACCGCCCGCGCCGACTGCTCCGAGCGAGGTGAAAGAGTAAAGCAGCGCGAAGTTTAGAATGCCCGGCGCAACCTCTCCCATCGGCGTCTTCGACAGCGGTTACGGCGGCCTCAGCATGCTGCGAGAACTCCGGCGCGCTTTGCCGGACACGGACTTCATTTATCTCGGCGACGCAGGCCGCGCGCCCTACGGCGGGCGTGATGTGGAGACGATCCTCGATTTTGCCGAGCAGTGCGTGGAGCTGCTTTTCGGTGAAGGCTGTCGCGTCGTGATCGTCGCGTGCCACACCGTTTCGTGCGTGGCGCTGCGGCATTTGCAAAAGCGCCATCAGGGCGATCGGCGCGTGCTCGGCGTCACAATTCCGGCGGCGGAAATTGCGGTGCGAAAAACCCGCGGTCGCATCGGTTTTCTCGGAACGGCGCGCACCGTGGCGTCGCACACCTTTCGGACGGAAGTGCGCAAGCTCGCACCCGAGATGGAAGTGATCGAAGTCGCCGCGCCGCTTCTCACGCCGATCGTGGAGGAAGGCTGGGAGGATTCGGAAATCGCGCGGCTTGCGGTGAGCCGATACGTCGCCGCGCTCGGTGAAGTGGACACCGTCGTGCTCGGCTGCACGCATTATCCGTTGCTCACCCGCGCCTTCGCCGAGGTCGTCTCACCGGAAATCGCGGTGTTAAATCCCGCGCCATTTGTCGCCGAACGTTTTACTGACTGGCTCTCGCGGCATCCCGATTTTGCCTCCGCCGGGACTGGTTGCCTGCGCGTGCTGTGCTCTGGTGACGGGACAAAGTTTGGCAGACACGCCGAGCGTTTTCTCGGCGAAAAACCGCCGGCGATCGAACATGTCGCGGAAGTCAAAGGCCGCCTCGCCTTTTGCCCGGAAGGGCACGAGCCGCAGGGGCAAGTCGTGCGCTGAGGATTCCGGGGAGCACGCTCGGGACGAGCGTGCTCCCCGGAACTCACCGCCCCGCCGTGTTTCGCCACGCATGCATCGCCTGCTCGTATATTCGCTTCAGCGGCGCGCCCGTTTTCGCCGCGAGCGCGCGGCACGATTCATATTCTGGCGCGACTTGCAGCACCTCATCTCCACGCGAGCCGATCTTGATCGCGACCTCACCGAATTCCGTCTGCACCGTCTCGATCCGCCGACTGAGTTTCAGCCGGATCACTTTCTCCACGCGCAAACCAAACGCCGTCGTCCCTTCAAAAATCATGTCGGCCAGCGCGGAAGTTTTCTCTTCCTCACAAAGCACCGACAGCATCACCGCCGGACGCAACTTCTTCATCTGGATCGGCGTGAACCACACGTCCAGCGCCCCCGCATCGAGCAAGCGCTGCATGACATCACCGAGCAATTCCGCCGGGCAGTCGTCGAGATTCGTTTCGAGGCGCGTGACCGTGTCGGTCTCGTAGCCGTCGCTCATCGCCTATTCCTCCACGAGCGTGCCGAGCACGGCGCGCAAGACGTTAGGCCGCGATGCGAGCTGTCGCGTGCCGACGCCGTAGCCGATTTTCTCAGATGAAATCCGCGGCATCAGCCCGAACGATTCGCCAAACTCCGCCACAATTGCCGCGCCGGTGGGCGTAATGAGTTCGTGCGGCTCGTCGATCTGGCCAAGCGGGATGCCG
>JANLQB010000300.1:0-3876 GCA_031367565.1 Verrucomicrobiota bacterium | reverse complement strand
ACGAGCCGCGTCGTGCGGCCCGGCGTGGATGCGCCGGATTTCGCGGGCGTGTATCACGAGGGCTGCATGGTCTGGCGCTACCATCCGCGCACGAAGGTGTATGAGATTTTCGCCGAAGGCGGCGGCAATGTGTTCGAGCTGGATTTCGATTCGGAAGGGCGGCTGCACTCCGGCCACAACGGCGGCGATACGCGCGGTTTTCACTACCTGCAGAGCGCGCTGATGCTGAAGCAGGGCATCGATCCGGGGAAGTTCGGGCCGACCGGGCATCCGTTCGCCTTCGGCTACATCGACATGATGAAAAGCCGTCATCCGATCGCGCGCTTTTCGCACGCGACGATCATCGCCGATGGCACCGCGCTGCCCTCGCCATACGCCGGTCGCTTCTTCGCCGCCGATCCGCTCCATCGGAATATCGTCGTAGCGGAACGCTTCGCGCGCGGCTCCACTTTCGAGACGAATGACACCGGCATCGCGCTCGCTGGAGCTGATCCGGCGTTCCGTCCCGTGTTCCTCACGAACGCGCCGGATGGTGCGATTTACGTCGCGGATTTTTACGAGGAATACATCGCGCACGGGCAGAATTATCAGGGCCAGCTCGATCCGAGCACGGGCCGGATTTACCGCATTCGCGGAAAGGAAACGCCGTTGAACAAGGACGTGAATCTCGCCGCGAAGACGAACATGGAACTGATCGAATTGCTCGCGCATCCGAATCGCTGGCATCGCCACACCGCCGTGCGCCTGCTCGGAGAGCGGCGCGATCCCCAGAGTGCTCCGTGGCTGCGGTCGGCGTTGCTCGAGGCGGCAGAACATCCCGCGCTGGAAGCGTTGTGGGCGCTGCATCAGATGGAGGATCTCGATGAAAAGACGGCACTTGGCGCGTTGGCGCATCCGCAGCCGGCGGTGCGCGCGTGGTGCATCCGACTCACGGGCGACGCGAAGAAACTTTCCCTCGAATTTTCCGGCGCGGTCGAACGGCTCGCCGGTTCGGAGCCGGACGCCGAAGTGCGCGCACAGCTCGCCAGCACCGCGCAGCGATTGCCCGCAAACCAAGCGCTGCCGCTGATCGCCGCGCTTCTCCGGCGCGACGCCGATGCGGCCGATCCGTGCATTCCCCTGCTCTGCTGGTGGACGCTCGAATCCCACTGCACCGACCATCGCGACGCCGTCATCGCCATGCTGCCGTGGGATTCCGCGATGGTGAAACAGCATATCCTCGCGCGGCTCATGCGCCGCTTCGCTGCGGGAGGCGCGCGCGCCGATCTGCTCACCTGCGCGCGCCTGCTGGATGCCGCACCCGCGCTCGAACATCGCAAACTTCTCATGGCCGGATTCGAGGAAGCCTTCCAAGGCCGCGGGCTTCCGCCGCTTCCCGAGCCGCTGCTCGATGCGCTCGCCCGCAGTGGCGTTGCCTCGCCGCATCTGCGCGTGCGCCTGCGCGAGCCAGACGCGATTGCCGCGGCGCTGAAAGTCGTCGCCGATGACGCAGCGAAGCTCGAAGAGCGCCTGCTCTGCGTCCGACTTTTCGGCGAAGTGAATTTGCCGGAATCCGTCCCCGCGCTGCTCAAACTCACCGCTGCGGCGAAGTCGTCGGAGCTGCGCAAAGCCGCGCTCACCGCGCTCCTGCTTTACGATGACGCCGCGATCGGCAGCGAAGTCGCCGCGCTTTACCCCGACCTGCCCGCCGACGTGCAGCCCGCCGCGCAAACCCTGCTCACGAGCCGGGCCGCATCCACGCGCGCCCTCCTCGCCCTCATCGAAAGCGGCAAAGTCCCCGCGTCCACGATTCCGCCCGCGACCACCGCGCTGCTCCGCGAGCACGAAGACCAATCCATCGCCGCTCTCGCCGACAAACTTTTCTCCAAACCCGCCGTCATGACCGGCCCCGAAAACCGTGCCGAGATCGACCGCCTCCGCCGCGTCATCGCCGCCGCGCCGGGCGATGCCTACCAAGGCGGCCCGCTTTTCGCGCAGCGCTGCGAAGCCTGCCACACGCTGTTTTTCCAAGGCGGGCGCATCGGGCCGGACCTCACGTCCTATCAGCGCGACGACCTCGGCACCCTGCTCATGAGCATCGTCGATCCGAGCGCCGAGATCCGCGAAGGCTTTGTGAATCAGCTTCTCACGACCAAGGACGGTCGCACGCTCAGTGGCTTCATCGTCGGGCAGGACGGCGACGCCGTCGTCCTCCGTGGCCTCGACGGCCAGGACGTAAGCCTCGCCCGCACCGACCTCCGCGAGATCCGCCGCGCCCCCGCGAGCCTCATGCCCGCAGGATTGCTCGCCGGATTCACCGATCAGGAACTCCGCGATTTCTTCGCTTACCTCCGCCTCCCGCAGCCCATCGCGCGGTGATGGTGCCACTCGCGACGAGATTGTGCGCGGCTCACTGGCGTGATTCTCTTGCCGCATGAAACTCATCCCCGCTCTCATACTCGTCGCCGTCAGCGCCTTCGCTGCGGACGACCATTTCGTCCCGCTCTTTCCAAAAGATGGACCGCCTGCGGGCTTCGTCGTGCGGCATTGGGCGGACGTGAGCAAGCCCCCCCAGGACGCTGCGGAATGGGTTGTGGAAAATGGGGTACTCACGAGCAAGGGCGCTCGCGGATGCTGGCTGATGAGCGAGAAAGAATACGGCAACTTCACGATCGAATACGAATTCAGGCTCGGCCCGCGCGGGAACTCCGGGCTCGCGCTGCGTGCGCCGTTGCAGGGCGATCCGGCGTTTGACGGGATGGAAATGCAGATGGCCGATTTCCATTACAACGAACAGGCGAAGGACTCGGAACTGACCGGCGGGATCTATCGTGCCATCGCGCCGGTGAAGCAGGTTTACAAGCCCGAGGAGTGGAACTCGATGCGCGTCACGCTCGACGGCGCGCGGCTCACGATCGTGATGAACGGCGAGACGATCCAGGAGCGCGATCTTGAAAAATTCGACGCCACGGTGCCGCGGCACGACGGCACGCCCGCGCCCGCGCTCAAGGACCGTCCGCGCACCGGGCACATCGGCTTTCAAGAACTCTCCCGCGACGGCTCGCATGTGCTCATCCGCAACGCGCGCATCGCCGTCCAAGATTTGAAAATCGGCGTGATCGGCATGGACACTTCGCACGTCACGGCTTTCACGAAACTGCTGAACGATGCGACCGCGCCGGAGCATGTGCCGGGCGGGAAAGTGGTCGCGGCTTTTAAGAGCGGGAGCGCGGATATCCCATCGAGCATCGAGCATGTGGAGGAGTATGCGACGGTGATGCAGCGGGACTTCGGGGTGAAGTTCGTGCCGACGATCGAGGAACTGTGCCGCGAGGTGGATTGCGTGCTGCTGCTGAGCGTGGATGGGCGGCCACATCTGGCGCAGGCGCGGCCGGTGATCGCGGCGAAAAAGCGGCTTTTCATCGACAAGCCAATCGGCGGGACGTTGCGCGATGCGGTGGAGATATTCCGGTTGGCAAAGGAGGCGGGCGTGCCGGTTTTCACGTCCTCCGCGTATCGCTACTACGACAGCATGGTGGAGGTGAAGAAGACGGCGATCGGCGAAGTGCGCAGCGCGATTTCCTACGGGCCGTCGCCGCTGGAGGAGCATCATCCCGATTTGTTTTGGTACGGCGTCCACCCGACGGAAGCACTTTTCACGGTGATGGGTCGCGGATGTGAAAGTGTGGCGCGCACGAGCAGCACGGATGCTGATGCGATCACGGGCACGTGGAGCGGCGGGCGCCTCGGCGTGCTGCACGCGATTCGCACGGCGCCGCTGCCGCACAAAGTGACGATCTTTGGCCGCACGGGCTTTGCGGAGCAGAAGCCGGGAGCGGACAGCTATGCGCCGCTGGTGCGCGAGATCATGGGCTTTTTCCAGACGGGCGTTCCGCC
>JANLQB010000844.1:0-5732 GCA_031367565.1 Verrucomicrobiota bacterium | reverse complement strand
TGCCGTAACGCTCCCCGCGCTCACCTCCGCCAAATCGGCACTCACGCCGGACGGCGCAAAGAAAGCCTACTTTTTCGATCGCGAAGCCGATGGCTTCGCGGACCTCAAAGAACCGAAACTCGCACCCGCGTCCGGCCCCGCTCCCGCCTCCCCGCCGTTCCCGGAAATGCTCTCGAAGTCAGACTTCATCACCGCCGCACCCGATGACGCCGACGCCAATCGCATCACCCTCGGAGAGCGCGAGAAAATGCGGAAATCCGCGGAAAGTGAAGGGCGCGAGATGAAGAAACGCGGCGAAGATTTCGGTGCCATATCGGGCACTTCTGGCGGAATCGCGGCGGCGCAAAATCCGGACGCAAATCCACTCGCTGGGTTTGGCGATGCCCAATCGAGCGGTGCAAAAGTGCACGCGCCGGCGAAAAAGGTTCCCTATTTCTTAGGGCGAGCGGTGGAAGAAAACGTGGAACTCGCCCTCGCCGAAAAGCCTGCCGCCCCGACTGATAAAAGCGGCGTCGAGGCTCCAGTTCCCAGGTCGTTGGCGGTTGCCCCGGCGCAGGCACAAAAGACATTGGAAGATCGGGAGGGTTTAATTGCGGGGAAAGAAGTCCGAGCCAAGAACAAGATTGTGCCGCCCGCGAAGCCGGCTGCTGTTGCCAAAAAGGGTGCAAAGCCGGAAGCGAAAGCTGAGCGGCTTTACGAGTCGGTGGACGAACTCGCGCAAGACATCACTCCCGACGCTCCCAAAATCCGGGAACTGTCCACCGAAGCATCAGCAGGCCTTTTAGAGGCGACTGCGAAACAGGCCCAAGCTCGCAACGCATCGGAAACCGCCGAAACCACTAAGCTCGCAAAGCTGGAGATGCTGAAGCAGCAAGTGGCGCTGAAGGATTTCGACGACAAACCCGCCGCTCCAAAACCCGCCGAGCCTGCGCCAGAACCGCAGGCCGAGATCGCCACGAGCGCGAATGCCTTCTCCACGTTCTCGCTCAATGTCAGCGATGTGGCGTTCAAGCTTGCGGGGGCGAGTTTGGAGAAGGGGCAGATGCCGGAGTTGGCGACGGTGCGCAGCGAGGAGTTTATCAATGCCTTTGATTACCACGATCCCGAGCCCGCGGGCGGGGCGCCGCTGGCCTTTGCGTCGGAGCGGGCGCGTTATCCTTTTGCGCAAAATCGCGATCTGCTCCGGCTCTCGGTGAAGACCGCCGCCGCCGGTCGCCAGCCGGGGCGCGCGCTGAATCTCGTGCTGCTGCTGGATAATTCCGGCTCGATGGAGCGCGCGGATCGCGTGCGCATCCTGCACGAATCGCTGCGCGTGCTCGCGGCGCAATTGCAGCCGCAGGATAAGCTGAGCGTCGTCACTTTCGCCCGCACTCCGCGGCTGTGGGCCGATGGCGTCGCAGGCGACCAGGCGGGCGAAGTGACCGCGCGCGTCGGCGAGATCACGCCGCAGGGCGGCACGAATCTCGATGCGGCGCTCGACCTCGGCTACGCGACGGCGCGCAAACATTTCCAGCCGGGCAGCATCAATCGCGTGGTGTTACTCACCGATGGCGCGGCGAATCTCGGCGATGTGAACCCGGACGCGCTCAAGCAAAAGGTGGAGACGAATCGCCGGCAGGGCGTCGCGCTGGATTGCTTCGGGATCGGCTGGGAAGGCTACGACGACACGCTCCTTGAAGCGCTCTCGCGCAACGGCGATGGCCGCTACGGCTTCATCAATTCGCCCGAGGAGGCCGCGACGGAATTTGCCGCGCAGCTCGCCGGAGCGCTGCGCGTGGCGGCGTCGGATGTGAAAGTGCAGGTCGAGTTTAACCCGCGCCGCGTCACCGCGTATCGGCAGATCGGCTACGCGAAACATCAGCTCAAAAAGGAGCAGTTCCGCGACAACACCGTCGATGCCGCCGAGATCGGCGCGGCGGAAAGCGGCAACGCGCTCTACGCCGTGGAAGTGAACCCGCGCGGCGAAGGCGACCTCGCCACGGTGCGCGTGCGTTTCAAAGTGCCCGGCACGTCCGACTACCGCGAACACGAGTGGACCGTCCCCTTCACGCGCGAAGCCGCGCCGTTGGGACAGGCGAGCCCGGCGCTGCGTCTGGCGGGAACGGCGAGCGCATTTTCGGAGTGGCTCGTGAGCAGCCAATACGCGACCGAAGTGACGCCGGATCGTCTGCTGAGTTTGCTAAACGGCGTGCCCGCCACCTTCGGTGCAGACCCGCGCCCGCAGAAGCTGGAGTGGATGATCCGCCAGGCGAAAAGTGTGTCCGGCAGATGAAGCGCGTTCACGAGATCCGAGGGTCGAGTGCTCCACCGTTCGGATTTCCTCGCCGCATCTTCACCAAATCCGCACCGGATTTTGACATCCATCTGACAACCCGCCCGCGCAACTTCCGCAAAATCCGCACTACGTTATGACCCTATTCCACCGTCTCCTTTTGCGTCCTTTCGCGTTTTTCGCGGCCCTTCTTTGCACCTCGCTCATCGCCGCCGAAAACCGCGCGGAAATCAAAGACCCATCCGTCAGCGGCGGCGTCGCGGATGGCAAGATGCGCATCGTGATCGAAGGACTGCTCAACGGCCAACCGGGCGACAAGGACAAGCTGATCTTCGCCACGTCGTATCAAGACGCCATCAAGGTGACGCGCGAGAAAATCGCGCACGACATCGGTATGACGATCGACATTTTGCAGGGCGATCCGAAGGAAATCCCATTCACGATTTCCGGCGAAGGCGAGATTAAGACGGTAACCGGCGAGCAAGTACAGGACTGGAGCATCCGGCAGGAGACGGATGGAAAACGGACGCTGCTTCTGCGCCCGAAGAAAGGAGACCAGCCATTCAACCAAGTCATCGCACACGTCATCGCGGAGCGGGATTTGAAGAGCTGGAAAAACCCGCTCGCGATGTTTGCCCTCACGCCGCCGCAGTCGGTGCTGTTCAGCGGTTATCTGAAAGTGGAAAGCACGCTGGATCTCGAAGTTCAGCCCGACGCGCCGACCGGGCTCTTTCCCATCGAGCCAAAATTTCTGCCCGATTCCTTCCGCAGCGAACTCAAGCCCGACGCGCCGGAGCTGCTCGCGTTTCAATTCCACGGCAACACCTACACGCTCCCGGTAAAAATCACCGTCGCCGATCCTGAGACGCGTCAGGTCGTGCTCCGCGATTTCAAACTCACCGGCACGCTCGCCGAGCAAAACGCCGCCTTTATCCTCATCGCGACTGCGCGAGTGACGAATCCGAAAGGCGGCTCGCTCGCGCTGCTCTCCGGCGGCATCGCACTCACCGAACTTGCGCCGCATCCCGACTGGCGCATCGTCTCCAGCGGCGGACGTTTCGTGCTCGTCTTCGACCAAGCTGGCGACTTTCCGCTCGCGTTCAAATTCAACGCGGCGGTGAAACAAAACGGCCCGTGGAATGCCGTGGATTTCCGCGTCGCGCCGAGCGCGCTGCAACCGATCGTGCTGCAAGGTCTCGCCGCCGACACCCAGTTTGAATTCGCCGGTGCCGCGCGTCCGGAGCGCACGGGCAATGATTTCGCGAGCTTCTTGCCGCCGGATGGCGCGGTGAATCTTTCGTGGAGAACCGCCGCGCCTGAAGCCGAGGGAAAACTTTTCTACGCCGCCGAAATGCTCTCGCAGATCAGCGTCGGACCCGGCCTCATGCGACAGGTCGCGCTGCTCGATTGCAAAGTGATGCAGGGCGAACTCGATCGCGTGACGCTGCTGCTGCGCGGCGCGGGCGAGGTCACGCGGGTGCAGGGCGAGCAGGTGCTCGCGTGGAAGGTCGAGCCGGGCGCGAACGCGGGCGAGCGCAAGCTGCTCGTGCAGTTCAATCAGCCGCAGAAAGATCAATTCACCCTCCATGTCCAGACGCAGACGCCGATCGGCGCGTTTCCGCAAACGGTGGATGCGATGCAGCTCCGGCCCGAGGGCGCGACGCGATTCGCGGGATATTTCCGCATCGTGAATGAAGGCGCGGTGCGGCTCGAAGTCGTGGAGTCGCGCGGGCTCTCGCAGATTTCGCCCGAACAATTTCCCGAGAGCGACGGGACGAAGGCGGTCTTCCGCGTGGGCGGTGAGCAGCGGTTTGCGTATCGTTTTTCCGGCGCGGATTTCGCGTTGCAGATTCAGGCGGATCAGATCCTGCCCGAGCTGACCGTCTCCGAAGTGCTCGCGTATCAGCTCGGCGAAACGGAGCTAGCGATCGATGCCGAGTTTGAAGTGGACGTGCGCGAAGCACCGCTGCGGGAACTGCTCCTGCGCGTGCCGCGTGGCTACGCCGTCGCGAAACTCAACGCAGCCGGATTGAGCGATTATTTCCTCCGCGATCTGGAAGACCCGGCGGAATCGGAACTGCGCCTCGTCTATGCGCAGCCCGTTTCCGGTCGTCAGGTCATCCAGCTCCGTCTCGAAAAAAACTCCGCTCTCGGAGCGGCAGAGTGGGCGCTGCCGCGGTTCGATGTGGCGAAAGCGAAGTCGGTGCGCGGTCACGTCGCGGTCAGCGCAGATGCGGGATTCCGGCTCACCGCCGAAAAGACGCAGGCGCTCACGGAAATCGCCACCGCCTTTTTTCCGCGCAAGGTCGCGAACATCCAGGCCGCGTTCCGTCTCAGCGAATCCGCGTGGCAGGCGACGATGCGCGTCGAGCGGCTGCCGCAGTCGATTCAGGCCGATGCGTTCCATCTTTTCTCCATCGGCGAAGGCGTCGCGTATGGCAGCAGCGTCTTGAATTACGTCGTCTCCGGCGCACCGATCGCGGCGTTCAAGGTCGAGCTTTCGGCGGAGTATTTTAACGTCGAGTTCACCGGCAAAGACATCCGCAACTGGCAGAAGACGGACGGCGGCTTCATCGTGCAACTGCACACGCCCGTCGCCGGCTCCTACACGTTGCTCGCGACCTACGAGCGCCCGTTTGCGCCGAAGGGCGAGACGCTCGCCTTCACCGGCGCACGCCCGCTCGACGCGCAATCCGAACAGGGCCACACACTCGTCATCAGCGCCTATCAGTTTCAGGTGAAGCCGGTGAATGTCTCCGCCGGATTGCTGCCCATCGAGACGGGCGAAGTGCCTGCGGAATACCGCCTGTTCTTCGACGCGCCGATCCTCGCCGCGTATCGCTACGCCGCGCGTCCGTTCAATCTCAGTCTCGCACTCAGCCAACTCGTGCAGGGCGATTCCATCAGCCAAGTCGTCGATCGCGCCGCGCTCACCACGCGCATTTCCAAGGAAGGCCAGGTGCTCACCGAGGCGCAATATTTTGTGAAAAATCGCGGCAACGCACACTTCAGCGTGACGCTCCCGACAGCCACCGAGCTGTGGTCCGCGACGGTGAACGGCGCGGCGGTCGTCCCGGTAAAAGATGGGAACGCGAATCTCATCCCGCTCCCGCAACAGGCCGATCCGAACGCCGTGCTCGCGATCGTTTTGAAACTCGCGGATCGCTCCGTAAATCCGAAGCGCGTGAAAGTCGTGACGCCGGTCGTCGCCGCGCCCGTCATGCTTGCCGAGTGGAAGCTGCTGCCCGACACCGCGCAGCGACTCGTCTTCCGCGAAGGCACGTTGTCGCCCGTCGGCGGCGTGACGGATGTCTCCGGTTTCGCCCAGCTTGCGCGGTTGTTTTCGGGCAGCGGTCAGGCAGCAGGCACGCTCGTCGCCGTGCTTGTGCTGATCGCGCTCGGCCTCGGCGTGTGGCGCGGCGGGAGCCAGCGTGCGGAGGGATTCTGGGGACGTGTGATC
>JANLQB010000288.1:0-3534 GCA_031367565.1 Verrucomicrobiota bacterium | reverse complement strand
GTCACGGTGGATGGCGACTAATGTTACGGCGGCTCGCGCATCGGCAGGGCGCTCAATGTGCGGATGGTTTGGTGAAAGGTTGTATTCGAACCGGGCATTGCCACACACGCCTGCCTGTCGCGTGGCGCAGGAAGTAAACGACAGCAAGAGCGCGAGGAGTGGGAATAGTGCTTTCAAAGCTTTCGAGTTAGTGATGCGCGTCTCAGTCGCCTAACCAACTACCTACCCTTTCACCGAGCGATACCATTCCACGAATTTCGGGATGCCTTCCGCGATTTGCGTGTGTGGATCGTAGCCGAGGAGAGCGCGCGCTTTGCCAATGTCCGCATAGGTCAGCGGCACGTCGCCGGGTTGTTCGGGCATCTTGTTGATCACCGCTTTTTTCCCGAGCGCGTTTTCGATCGAGGCGATGAGTTCGTTGAGCGTCGTGGTCTGGCTTTCGCCGAGGTTGAAGACCTCGCACTTTTCACCCTCGAAAGTGAGGCAGGCGGCGACTCCCTGGATGATGTCGTCGATGTAGGTATAGTCGCGGCGCGTGGTGCCGTCGCCGAATTGCTGGATGGGCAGGCCGGCGTCGATGCTTTTGGTAAAAGAGTGGATGGCGAGATCGGGGCGCTGGCGCGGGCCGTACACGGTGAAGAAGCGGAGATTGATCGTGCGCATGCCGTAGAGGTGCGCGTAGTTCGAGCAGAGCTGCTCGGCAGCGAGTTTCGTGGCGGCGTAGGGCGAGATCGTGGCGGTGAGCGCCATGTCTTCGCGGAAAGGCGCGGTTTTCAAAACGCCGTACACGCTGGAGCTGGAGGCGCAGATGAAACGCGGGATGTCGGCGGCGTGCGCGGCTTCCAGCAGGTGCCAGGTGCCGGTGATATTGGTGTCGATGTAAAGCTTCGGGTCTTTGATGGACGGTCGCACGCCGGCGCGCGCTCCGAGATGCACGATGCTGTCGAATCTTCCCCCATGCACGATCCGCGAGACCGCGCCGGCGTCGCGCAGGTCGGCCTCGTGGAGCTGAATGTGGTGGCGAAAACCGGCCATGTTCGCGTGCTTGATGGCGGGATCGTAGAAGTCGTTGAAGTCATCCAGCACGGAAATGGAGTGGCAGAGGGCGAGGCATTTTTCGACGAGGTGCGAGCCGATAAAACCAGCGCCGCCAGTCACGAGAATATTCATCTGCGCACGCTATCCGCGCGGCAAAAACATGGGCAAGAGAAAGTTCCCGCAGGCATTTGGGAGTGATGACAGTTAAATGGTTTGACACGTTTTTCGACGGGTGAGATACACCGCCAAACCACCCGAAAATTTATGGCCGACGAATCCTCCACTGACCCGAACGACGACGCGACAAAGAACGACACCATCCGCATCACGCTGCCGCCAAAAAGCGAAGCGTCCGCAGTGAAGCGGGAGACGGTGCGTATCAACGTCCCCGGAAAACCCGCCGCGCCACTCGGAACGGCTCCGAAAAAAGAAACCAGCAAACTCCCCACGACCGGCAGTGCTGGAGCTCCACCTCCGGGGCCTCCTGGACCGCCGCGTCCTCCCGGTGCAGTTGGCGTCCCACCTTCCAAACCCATGGCTCCTGGCATGCCACCGCCAAAGCCTCCATCGCTCGGCGTGCGCCCAACGGTGCCACTGAAGCCAACGCCACCTGCTGCGCCATTCGCCCCGACTGCGGGTGCCGAGCCGGTGGTGCAAAAAGCGGCAGCTCCCAAAAAGGAGACGGCGCGCATCACTCTTCCGCCAGATGGCGGAGCAAAGCCGGTGCTTCCAAAAGCCACGGTGAAGATGCAGCAAACTCAACCCCTCCAAGCGCGTCCTCAATCCGCGATTTCCTCAACCGCCGTCCTCCAGCCATCCTCGCTCTCCATGCAATCCTCCGCTTCCTCCGATCCCGCCGTCAACCCACTCGCGATCGCCGCTCTCGTGCTGGCGCTCGCCGCGCTTGCCACGGCGTATCTGGCGTTTAGCGCCGCTTCGTCCGCCGTGTAATTTTTTTCTCATGGCCAGCGAAAACGTCACTGAAATCACCGACGCCAATTTTGAGGCGGAGGTGGCAAAATCAACGCTCCCCGTGCTGCTCGATTTCTGGGCACCATGGTGTGGCCCGTGCCGCCAGATCGGCCCGATCATCGAGGAAATTGCTAACGAACGCGTCGGCAAAGCGACGGTCGGAAAGATCAACGTGGACAACAATCAGGAGCTCGCGGCCCGTTTTCAGGTCCGCTCGATTCCGATGCTGCTCTTCATGAAAAATGGCGAAGTCCGTGAGCAGCTCGTGGGGGCCGGGACGGGCAAAGCCGGCCTGCTGGCGAAGCTCGACGCTCTCGTTTAAACGCGAAGAGTTTTAGTTTTTCAAAACGCCGCGCGCTTTCGAGCGCGCGGCGTTTTTGTTTTTTCCCCACGAAGGGCGCGAAGCTGGCGAAGGATTCGGAGAAGAAACAAAACCCGCTCGTCGCTGCCCTCTTCCTTTCCCCCTCTTCGCGGTTTATTTTCCGCGCTACGCGGGAATCTCGAGCTGGCTGCGAGAGTAGAGCACGCAGTTGCCGCCGATGCCGACGCGTTCGCCGCGGTCTTCCAGCCACAGTTCTCCGCCGCGGGCCGAAAGCTGTTTCGCGTGCAGGTGCGTCTTTCCTAAACGCGCGGCCCAATACGGGGTGAGCGTCGAGTGCGCGGAACCGGTCACGGGATCTTCTGGGATGCCCGCGCCGGGCGCGAAAAAGCGGGACACGAAATCGCAATCGCGGCCCGGTGCGGTGGCGATCACCCCGAGGCAATCGAGCGTCGCGAGCTGCGCGAATTCCGGCGTGAGCGAGAGCACTTCTTCCTGCGTCTCGAAGACCGCGAGATAGTCGCGCGTCTTCCAGCATTCGCGCGGAATCCAACCGAGTCCGCTGGCCAGCGCTGCGGGAACATCCGAGCGCACGGCCTTCATCGCTGGGAAATCGAGAGTGATCCGCGCGCCATCGCGTCGCGCCCCGAGCGCTCCGCTTTTCGTATGAAAACGAATCTCCGGCGCTGCGTATTTTAGCTCCGAAAAAATCACAAACGCAGCCGCGAGCGTCGCGTGTCCGCAGAGATCGACTTCGACCGATGGCGTCATCCAGCGCAGTTCAAAGTCATCGCCTTTTCGAACGACGAATGCGGTTTCCGAAAGGTTATTTTCGAGCGCGATCTTTTGCAGCATCGCGTCTGGTAACCATGCTGGGAGCAGGCAGACGCCAGCGGGATTTCCGCCGAAGACATGATCGGTGAAGGCATCGACTTGGTCGTAGGGAATAGTCATTGGGAAAGGGGATCAAAGCATCGCGCGCAAGTCGGCGGCAAGCGCATCCACGTCTTCCGGGCGCGTGTCCCACGTACACATGAAGCGGCAACCGCCCGCACCGATGAAGGTGTAAAAGAGCCAGCCTTTCGCGCGCAGCGCGGCGATGGCGGGTGCAGGGAGTTCGGCGAATACGCCGTTGGCTTGTCGCGGAAAAAGCAGCGTCACTCCGGGCAGATTTGCGAGCGCCTGCTCCAGCCGCGCGGCCATCG
>JANLQB010000813.1:0-2649 GCA_031367565.1 Verrucomicrobiota bacterium | reverse complement strand
CCGGCTCCAGCACGATGCAGCGGTCGCCGCCGGTGAATTGCGCGATGTCGAAAACCTTCAGCGCCTTCGTCTGCGCGTTCCGGTATTCCTCGCAAAACGGGAACGCCTTTAGCAGCACATTCATCCTCGGATCGGCCTCGGCGCGCGTGACGATGATCAGGTTCACTCCGAAAAGTTCGCGCAGCGTTTCGCTCGCTTCCGTGGAAAGCGTCCCATCGTCGTGAACGACCACCGGCCAGCCCTGATTGGTCGCGCAAAACCAACTCGCGAGCGCCCAGGCCGCGCTGCGCCACTCGTCCTCACCCGTGACGATATGCACCGGGATTGCGTGCGAATTTTCCCCCCAGTACGGCCACTGCCACGAATCGATGCGCGGCAGAGTTTTGTAATCGTGGTATGCCGCCGACCAGCCGCGCTTTAGGTCGCGACGGACGGTATTCCAGATTCGGCGTGGTGAGAGCGAAGGCACGGTCGAAGGGACTTCACACGGAACCTGCGCCGGGCGCAAGACGACACGCGGCGCGGTGTTTGCTTAATCATTTTGACCTGAATTCATCATGCTGCTGCAAACCGAACGGGACATAGACAAGATCGACCAACTTTTGGACGGTGTGGAGAAGCTCCCGCCTGCGCCGAAGTTGCTGCCGCAGCTCATGCATGCGCTGTCTGACATGGACTGCGACATGAGTGCAGTGGTCGATATGATCACGTTCGATCCGGCGCTCACCGCGCGGCTTTTGCAAATGTGCAACAGCGCCTACTTCGGCCTCGCGCGGCGGGTCGCGAGCGTTTCCGAAGCGGTCAGCCGGCTCGGTTTTCACGAGGTGTATCACGTCGTTGCGATCATGAGCGGCGAGAAGTTTTTGCGGACTGCGCATTCGTCGGGGATCGACACGGAGCGCATTTGGAAACACGCCGTCATCAGCGCGTTCGCCGCGCGATTTGTGGCGCGCGGGATTCGGGCGGATGCCGACATGCTTTTCACCGCCGGTCTTCTCCATGATATCGGCAAAGTGCCAATGGCCGAGGCGCTGAAGGGCGACTACAGCGAACTTGTGACCGACATCACGCTCAACGGACGCACGCTCGTGGCGCTGGAAGATGCGAGCTTTGATCTGAATCACGCCGCCGTTGCGGGGCGTTTGCTGGAGCAATGGAAGTTCTCGCCCGAGTTCATCGCAGCGGTGCGTTTTCATCACGACTGCACTGCCGCGGGCGATCTGGCGCGCTACGCCGCCTGCGTCGAAGTGGCCGATGCGCTCGCGCATAGTCTTGAGGATTTAAAGGACGAAGAGGAACCGCCGGAAGTGGTCTTGCCTGAAGCGCTCGGAGTCCTGGGCCTGACCCCACGCCACCTCGTCGCCCATCAAGAGGCGATCCTCCAGAGCTGGGAGTCGGTGGAAAAAATGTGCCGGATGGTGCGTTAGCGCCGAAGGAACGACGCCGCGATGCGCTGGCGGACGGGCGCGCAGAGGAGCCAGCTCGGATGGAGGAGCAGCATGGAAAAAAACGACGGGCGCGTGCTGGCGGATTGATAGAGATTGTAGGCGAGCTCGGCGCGCAGGCGGCGAAGAGTTTGCGAACTGATCGGCGGATCGCTGGCGAGGTTTTCGGCAAGGATCGCGCGGATTTCGTCATTCGCGCGCGTCGCATCCACGGACTTCTGGCCATCGTGCCGGCGAAAGCGCACGAATGTTTCGGACACCTGCGTCACGCGCGCTCCTGCGCGAAAACACCGCACCCAGAAATCGTAGTCGAACGCGAGATGGTAGCGTTCATCGAAAGCGCCGACGCGGTCTTTGAGCGACCGCCGGTAAAAGACTTCCGGCTGCACCCACTGGCGGCCTCCCCACCAAACGCGGAAAATATCCAGCGCGTCTTCCAAACTGCGCATGTCGCCGAGATGCGTGCCGAGCGGGTGGCCTGCGAAGTCGATCCACTCGATGCCGCCCTGCACGAGTTCGATCGCCGGATCCTTCGTAAAAGCCGCGCACACTTTCGCGAGCGCGCCGGGCACGAGCACATCGTCGCCATTCAGAAAACCGAGCACATCGCCGGTCGCATGCGTGAAGCCTTGGTTGATCGCGTCCACCTGTCCGCGGTCCCGCTCGCTCACCGACCACGCGAGCCGCGATTCGTAGCGACGGATGATTTCCGCCGTCCCATCGGTGCTGCCGCCATCGCACACAATGTATTCCAGATCGACGCCATCTTGATCCAGCACCGAGCAGATCGTCTCTTCGATGGTGGCGACCGCATTGAAGCAGGGCGTGACGATGCTGACTTTCATTGGCCGTAGTGAGCGAGGCAGTGATCCACGACTTTGGCCCACGAAAACTGCCGGGCGAAAGCGACGCACGCCTCCGAGTCGTAGCGCGCCACGCCGGAGAAAAACATCGCCAGCGCGCGACCGATTCCGTCCGGCGTCGGCTCGTCCACAAACCTCCCACTCACGCCTTCATTCACTGCTTCCACCGAGCCGCCGATCCGCGCGGCGAGCACGGGACATCCGCACGCATTCGCCTCCAGATACACGAGCCCGAAGCCTTCGTAGGCGACGGGCGTGGACGAGGTCGTGAGGATGAAAAGATCGCTGTCGAGCAGTTGGGAGTTGAGTTGCGGGCGGTCGAGAAAACCCGTGAACGTGAC
>JANLQB010000780.1:0-2732 GCA_031367565.1 Verrucomicrobiota bacterium | reverse complement strand
GTCGCCTTCACCGAATCGCCGACCAGCAGCGCCCCCGTGAGGACCAGCGCGCCGAGCGCCGCGCCGAGGATGACGCCGAGATGCGTGCGCCAGTAGTGCTGCACGGAGCGCAGGATGACGGTGCGGGAATTCATATGGCGCGAGGCTGCAAGCTCCGGAGAGCACGTTCGTCCCGAGCGTTGGTCCCGGCGTCCCGCCGGGACTGACTTTCCAAATGCACCGCCAGCCGATCCGATCCCCGCAACTGACAGCGCGAGGTTTTCAAAGTTCGTTTCGGCGGGACGCCAAAACCAACGCTCGGGACGAACGTGCTCCCCGGAATCGCAGCGACGCGTTTCATCGCGCGACGAGTTTCCCATCCACGAGTTCCAGCACGCGACCCATGCGCTGCGCGAGATCGGGCGCGTGCGTGACCATGATGAGCGCGACGCCTTCCGTCTTGTTCAACTCCACGAGCAAGTCCGCGAGCCGCGCGGCATTCACGCGATCGAGCGCACCGGTCGGTTCATCGGCGAGCAACAGCTTGGGCTGATTGATCAGCGCCCTCGCCACCGCCGCGCGCTGCCTTTCCCCGCCCGAAAGCTGCGCGGGCCGGTGCGAAAGCCGGTGCGAAAGCCCGACCGCCGCGAGCAATTTCTCGGCACGCTCGCGAGCCTTCGCGGTCGCGCCCGGCTGGGCGAGCGTCGGCACGAGCACGTTTTCGAGGATCGTGCATTGCGGCAGTAGATGATGGAGCTGGAAGATGAAACCGACCGTTTCATTCCGGTAAGCGGCGAGCGCCTTTTCATCGAGCCCGGCGATGTCGCGACCAGCCACGCGGACCGTCCCCGCATCCACGCGATCTAGCGCGCCGATGATGTTTAAGAGCGTGCTTTTTCCGCATCCGGACGGGCCGACGATGGCCACGCTTTCACCGGCATCGACCTTCAAATCGAGATCGCGGAGCACATCGACGGAATCGCCGCCATCGGGGGCGCGGTAGCATTTTTTGAGGTTTTGGATTTCGAGGAGCATCAGATTGGGGATGGAGCGGGGCAGTGAATTCCGGGGAGCGCGACCAATCATGACCGGATCCAGCGGTGCGCTTTCAACTCGAAACGCGGCAACGTGGCGACGCGCCGAACGGGAATCCGCAGCGAAAACGCCGACGTGAGCGCCTTCTCCAGCCGGGCCGCAGCGGTGTCATCGGCGGTTTCAATTTCCAACGCGATCTCTGCGAGCGTGTCGCGCGAAGTCACCGTCACGCGATACTCCGCGATCTCCGCGATGCTGCGCACCACGGCATCGACGGCGCTCGGGTAAACATTCACGCCGCGCACCACGACCATATCGTCCGCGCGACCGATGATCCCGCCCGCGAGCGCGAAGCCGGGCGCGTCAGAAATGCGCTGCACGAGATCGCCGGTGCGGTAGCGGAAAAGCGGGCACGCCTCGCGACCAAGCGTGGTCAGGACGAGCTCGCCGATCTGGCCCGCGGGCACGGGCGCGCCGGTCTGCGGGTCCACGATTTCGGCAAAGTAGGAATCTTCGATGACGTGCAGCACGCCCGCCTCGTCATCGTTTTGAAACGCGACCGGGCCGACCTCCGTCATCCCGTAATGATCGAGCACCTGCGCGCCGTTCCACGCATCGCCAATCCGCGTCCGCACGCTCGCGACACTGCCGCCGGATTCACCAGCGACGAAGATTTTGCGCACCTTTGAAGTGGCGAGGTCGATGCCTTCCTGCGCGGCGACTTCGGCAAGGTGAAGCGCATAGGTCGGCGTGCAGCAGAGCACATTCGCCTCGTGCTGGATCAAGGCGCGAAGCCGTGCGGCGCTGCCCAGCCCACCGCCGGGGATGCAAAGAAATCCGCAACGCGCCGCCGCCTCGAACGCCGTCCAGAATCCGAGAAACGGGCCAAAGGAAAACGCGAAGTAGATGCAGTCGCCCTCGCAGACTCCACCCGCGCGATAAATCCGCGCCCAGTTGCCGAGCATCCATTCCCAACTTTCCGCGGTATCGAGGATGACGAGCGGCCTCGCGGTCGTGCCGCTCGTCTGGCAGAAGTGCGTGTAGCGCGCGCGCGGGAAGGTAAAATTCGAACCGTAGGGCGGGTTCGCGGTCTGGTCGGCGACGAGATCCGCTTTGGTCGTGAACGGATGGCGCGCGGAAAATTCCTCAAGGCTCGCGATGCCTTCATCGACGCCCGCCAGCGCGAGGCGCGGCGCGTGAAAGCGATTCGCGGGCGCGATCTTCTCGATCAACTTTCGCAACTGCTCAAGCTGGCCGACCGGCTCCACGTCGCGTCAGTGCGCGGGTTTCAGGCTCACGGCCGCCACCGGCTTCGGCGCTCCGCCGCGATTTGACGGCGCAAATTTCGCCACGAGAAAACCACCTCCCGCCGCGAGAAAGATGCCGAGAATGAAAGGAAGCGGCAGCGCCTTCAATCCACCTGCGGGCGGATGCACCATCATCGCGACGATTGCATTCACGACCGGCGCGCCGCCGAAGACGATCGGCATGACGGCCGATGGCGCGGCACCTTTCATCGTGGCCGCAGCGGCTCCGAGCGCGAGCACGAGCGTGAATGCGCCGATCGCGCCTGCGGTTCCCGCGATGAAACTCCACGTGATGCCGGAGCCCGTGAAGCTCCAGTCCGTCCCGCGCGATTTCAGCACGATGACTGGCCCGATGATCGCGACCACGAAGTAGGCGACGCCAACCCAAAGAAAGGCTTTCAGACTGGCGTT
>JANLQB010000754.1:0-4002 GCA_031367565.1 Verrucomicrobiota bacterium | reverse complement strand
CCGTCGATCTGGATTTCATCCTGCGGCGCGTCGGGTTTCGCCTCGCCTTCCTTTGCTTTCACTTCGGGGAAACGCAATTGCCGCAGCCCGGCGATGGCGACCGGAAGCGGCGCGGCAGCGATCCCGGTCTCCAAAGCAGCGCGCCCGTCTGCGATCGAAACGATGCGCCCGTGCAGCACCGTGCTGTCGGCAAAGGCGAGCGTCGGCGCGTTTGGATCTGGCTTCGGTTCGTCGGTGGAAAGGATGATCTCGGCGACCTTAGCGAGCGGTTGCGCTGCGGATTCGCCCGCGATTTTCAGCGAGCCCTCGGAAATCTCCGCGACGCTGCCAGTGAGGATGCGCCCATCGGCGAGCTGCACGCTCGGGGCATCAAAATTGGGGCGCGCAACCGGCGGTTTGCCGTCCCACTCGCGCACGCGAAAGCGTTTCAGCGTGAGCTGGCGGCCTTTGTTGTGCAGCCACCAATCGCGTCCTTCCACGGTGCTGCCGGTGAATTTCCACTTCGCGAGTTGCTCGCCTGCCGCGCTGAAAACAATCCCCGTTTTCGCCTCGCGATCCCAGCAGACGCGCAGCGCGATCTGGCGTTCTTTCGGGTCGATTTTGCGGATGAATTGAAACTGATTCGCGCGGGCGACCACGAGCTCGTCGTCCCAAGTTTCGAGCCGGATTCCGTCGTTTGCGTTGCTGTCAAAACGCAGCGCGAACGCCGGCGTTTCCGCAAAACGGAGATCGAGATCGAACTCCATGCGAGCCGGCGTTTTCAGCGTAAAAGTCGCCTTTGCATTCCAGTAGGGCAAAACGAGCGAACCGCCGGGACCGGTGATGACTTGGGCGACTGCGGCAGGTGGCCGCACGCTCGATTGATTGTTCAAGCCCGGAACCTGGTTCGCGCCATCGTCGGATTTTCCGTCCGTCGATTTCCACCCGACATCGCCCGAAGGCCCGGCGGCGATGATCTTCCCGCCGCGCAGCCGCACGAGCCGCAGCACTTCGGATCGCTTCAGTACCGCCTCGCCATGGCGCACACTTTTGATGGTCACGCCATCCGCATTCATCCCGATGAGATCGCCGACGAGATGACTGCCATCGCGCAGCGCGATACTGAAGGACTCGGGCGCAGCGGCGGACGCGACGACTTGATCGATCCGGCGCACAGCATCCCAGCGCAGCCGCAGCGGCTCCTCGAAAAGCGACGACTTCCACGAAAATTCCGTCGCCGTCGCGTCCTTCAATTCCCCCGCGATGATCTCGGAATTCGTCCAGCGCAATTTCGCGGCGTTCGCGTCTTCCTTCGATTCCACGACCGGAACCTCCTCCGTTTGCCCGTCAATTTCCTCGACCACTTCCTCCGGGGACTGCGGCGGATCGCCGCCGAACAGCAGGACGATCCCGAATAAGAGCGACCAGATCATCGTTCGTAGATCGGGAGAAAGCGGTAGTTCAGCGCGACCGCGAGGAGCGACATGCCGGTGTTGTATCCGCCATTTTGGAAACTGCCATCGTCCGACTGCGAATCATGCAGCTCACGTACGACACCGTCGTTCCACTTTTTCCACGAAGTGTAGTCGCCTTGGAAAAGCGCCTGCGCCATGTAGTAGCGGAAATATTCCGCGTAGCCCTGAACGCCCTGGTTCCCGCCTTCGAGATTTTCCGTGAGCCGTTTCAGCCCGGCCTGAAATTGTTCGGTTTCCTTCGACCGCGAAACCGCGCCGACGAGCGTGGCGACCGCCGTGAGATTCATCGAACCGCCCATGCCGCCGAGCCCCCCGGTGTAGGCCACGGAGCCTTCCTTCCCGGTGCTGCGCCGCATGTATTCCATCGCGCCGTTGATCACTTCATCCGGCACATCCATGCCCGCATTCCGCGCCGCCATCAGCCCCATCAAAACCGCACCCGTCACCGAAGTATCCGCATCCGTCGCATCCGGCGAATACCGCCAGCCGGACCAGCGACTTTTCTTCTGCGCCGTCGCCGCGCAACGGATCGCGAGCTGGATCGCCTCCGCGATCGTGCGCGGAGCCTTCGCGCCTTCCCACAGCGTGCTCTCATCCACCGCGCCATACGCCTCCGAGAGCGCGAGCATGGAAAATCCGTGATGATACATGCTCTCCGGGATGTAGCCGGTTTCCGCGTTCTGTTTGCCCATGATCGCCCGGATCGCCCGCCGGATATTCGGCGCGTATTTCCCAAAGTTCGGATCCTCGCCGCCCGCGAGAAAAGCCATGAGACAAATCCCATCCACACCCGGCCCCATCTGCCCGCCGGTCCATGTGCCTTCCGCTGTCTGATTCGCCGCCAGCCACGCCAGCCCGCGCTCGTAAATCGTGTCCACTTCCGGCGGGATTTCGCCGCCAAAACGCAGGCTCGGATCCTGCGCGAACGCGGAGGAAATCCCGAGCGTTATGACGAGCAGCGATTTCCTGAAAAGGCGCAACGCCTCCGCGACGGAAGACATTTTCAAAGCGTTCATTTCTTCTCCTTCTCCTTCACGCGCTGTTTGTGGCTCTGCTCGATATTCTCCCAGTAGCGCGCCGCGTTGCTGTATTGCTGCGAACCGCTCAACGCCTTCCACTGCCCGTCCGTCAGGATTTTGCGCAGTTCCTTCTCTCCGATGCCCCCGACTGGCGTGAGCATGTAGTAGCCCATCAAAAACCAGCCGTTGTTCCCCTGCGAAAACATGTTCCGCAGCTCAGGTTCGTATTCCTTCAAATGCCCGACTAGCACCGGCTCGAATTTCGCGCGCTGCTCTTCCGTCAGCGTGCAAATCCGGTCCACCTCGCCGATGAGCACGTCCAACGAAGTCTGCTGCTCATCCGCATCCCGAGCATCCGTCTCCTTTTTCCACGCCGCGCGCTGCGCCTCGGTCAGCTCCGTCGCGACCGTTTTTTGCCAAATGCCGTCATTCCCGGCACTCGCGGACGGACGCCGGCGCCCGACGGTATTCATCCCGATATTTTGCATCCGCTGCTGGAAATCCGCAGGCGTCGCACCCTGCAATTGTGAGCGGATATTGCCAGCCATGTTGTCCCGCCACGACTCGAATTCCGCCTCCATCGCCCCACGCGCTGCCGTCTGGAGACGCTGCACCGCTTTCCCCTCCACGCCCGCGACCCGGATCGCGTCCTCGGCTTGCAGGAGAAAATTGGCGAGCGTCGTCTGCTGTTCGCGATCCGCCATTTCGGCGAGCTGATCGGAAATCGCGCCCTCCAATTCCTCCGGCTCGAACGCCGCCAGTTTCGTCTGCTCTTTCGCCGCGGCGGCAGTGCGCGCGCGCAGAGCCACGAGCCGCTGCGACGCCGTCTGCCGCGCGGCCAGCGCCTTCCAGCGCGCGACCTGTTTTTCATCGAGAATCTTCTTCAACTCCTCGTCCTTCGCGGCCTTCGCCACCTGGTAAAAAGTCTCCACGTTGTAGCTCGTGTAACCGTTCCCATGGCGTTCCGCGAAAAACGTCTTCTTTTCCCGCACACACCTTTCCGCGATCGGCCGGATCTGTTCCCGCTGGCTGGAGGTAAAGGCAACGCCTTGATCCAGCGCCCACACGAGCATCCGCGCCAGCTTGGAATAGCGGCGCACCTCCCGTTGATCCAGCACCGCCTGCCAGCGTTGCGTCTCCTCCGGCGTCAGGATTTCCTTCAGCCCATCCTTCCAAATCACCTGCATTTCCGGCCCCGTTTTTTCATCGGGAGCCAGGTAAAGACTGTTCGTCTTTAGCGTCTGCTTGCGGGCCGATTCCGCGAGCCGCAGCAGCGTCGCACGCGCTCTCTCCTCCACGCCCTCGGAAGCCTTGTCCGCCGCCTGCTCGCCGACTTTCTGAAGCTTTTTCGTCCGCTCCTCATCCAACGAAAGCGTCTGCGCGATCACGGAAACTTTCCCCAAAATATCCAGCACATCCTGCTCGCGAAAACGCGCCTTCGTCGCCGCCACGACACCCTTCGTCTCCTCCTCAAACTTCCGCCGCCGTTCCGCGACATCCGCCTTCCAAGCCTCCGCCTGCGCCGGCGT
>JANLQB010000751.1:0-2225 GCA_031367565.1 Verrucomicrobiota bacterium | reverse complement strand
CGGTGGGCCGGGTCGCGGCATGGGCCGACTTGTTCCGCGCTGGCGGCAGGGGGAAAACGTGGAAAAAGTACTTGGCATTCGCGGGGTGGTGCAGCTTCAGGCAGCGAGCAGCAGCGCGGGGAGCGCGGTGACGATCAAGGTGAACTCGGATCTGGTGGCGCGGCGGGTGGGGTAGGCGCGCTACTTTCCCGCTTCCAAATAGCAGCTCCACTCGGGCGGCAGCGGTGCCTTTTCCACGTCATCCGCGATGCGCCCCTCGAACGCCGGATCGAACTGCGTGCTCGTGCCATAGACCATGATGGCATCGACCGAACCCTCCACCCGCAGCGCATGCGCCACGCCGGCCGGGATCACCACGCCGGCGTTGCTTGTGCCGCGGGTGTCGTCGCCTTCGATGATGAAACGCATGACGCGCCGCGGCAGGCCCGCGCGTTCATCCACCAGCAGCATCTCTACGTTGCCCTGCACGAAGAACATCGCGTCCCACTGCTCGCGCGGATACGGGCGCAGGGCGTAGTTTTCCGGCTCTTCGATGAACAGTTTCCGGAACCACGCCTCGGGCGTCGAGCCCTCCGGCAGATGCGGCGGGTGGATGTGGAAACCTTTGGCCGTGCCGGCAAACATCCGCGCGGTCGCCCATTGCTTCGGCCAGAGGCCGATCGCTCCGAGCAGGCCGTTATCCTGCCGCGCGAACTCGCCGAAAAACCCGCGATGCCGCTGGGGAAAGATCCGCCGCCCAAATAGCTCCACGCCGGGAATCCAGGCGTCCGCCAGCTTTTCGCGCCCGGCGGCGATGAGCTCGCCCGCTTCCACGCCGGAAGTCGCGAGCCGCTCGGCCAGCGAGCCGGCGGAGTAGTTCCGCTGGGTCAGGAGGGCGCGTGCTTCGGGTTTGAGACATTTCCATTGGTCAGACATAGCGTAAAAACTAGCCATCGGCCGGGCGCGGAACCAAGCGCAAAGAAAGGCGCGAACTTTTCCGGAGCGCGCCTTCAACCGCTTGACGGGTGGCCTTCACCGACAGACCGTTCGCTGACCTCCCTCCCGCTTATGACCATCCGATCCGTGTCTTTTTCCCTCCTGCTCATTTTCACGATCCTTTGCGGGGCCGTGCGAGCGCAGGATATTCGGCTCTCCGAGTTCCAGACGACGAATGTGACGGGCATCGTCGATGGGGACGGCACGCATCAAGGTTGGATCGAGATTTGGAATCCGAGCACGACGACGGTGGTGACCCTGAATGGCTGGCAGCTCAAAAGCGAAGCGACGACGTGGACTTTTCCGGCGGTCAGCATCATGCCGGACGAGCGGATGATCATTTGGGCATCGGGTAAAAATCGCGTCGTGGTCACGGCTCCGCTGCATACGAATTTCACGCTGCCGGTTGATGGCGGGACCCTCAGCCTGCTTCGTGGAGATCTCACCCATACCCTGGCTTCCAGCATCGCTAACTACCCGGCACAGACGGCGGACACCTCATGGGGAAAGGACGAGTGGGACCCGGCCGTTACCGCGACGCAGGTGGGTAGATACAAGACACCCACGCCAGGTAATCGGAATAATTTCCTGGGAAGCGGTGTCGCGGGAAAGGTGGTTTTCGACAAGCTAAGCCAGTCGTTCACGGGCACCCTCAAGCTTACGATCTCGCAAGAGGTGGGCGATCCAGGTGCCGAGATTCGATACACGACGACCGGTGCCGTGCCGACGAAAGCATCTACGCTCTACACGGCACCGATCAACGTGACGACGACGCAGATGATCCGCGCGCGTATTTTCAAAACTGGACTCCTCCCCGGCGAAACGGAAACGCAGTCCTACCTGCTGCGTGATGCCACGACGACCTCGTTTAGTTCGACGATGCCGATCATTGTCATCTGGAATTTCAACCAAGGCCAGCCACCGGATATCGGCGATCAACCCGGATTCCTCTGGGTTTGGGAGCCGGCTGCGCCCGACAACCGCGCGCGCCTGACGAACGTGCCGACGCTGACCGCGCGCATCGCGATCGACCGGCGCGGCTCCAGCACGCTGGGCAATCCCAAATACAATCTCAACATGGAGGCGCGGCGCGCGCGCGATGACGACGACCGCGCGGTCTCGCTGCTGGGGATGCCGGATGGGTCGGATTATGTGGTGAGCGGTCCATTCGACTTTGACCACACGGAGATTCACAACCCGTTCGTCTATGCGCTCAGCAATCAGATCGGGCGTTACGCTCCCGCGACGCG
>JANLQB010000713.1:0-5741 GCA_031367565.1 Verrucomicrobiota bacterium | reverse complement strand
ACTTCGGGGACGGTCCTCTTAGTCGATGATGGCGGGCGGGCGCTGACGCGTGGGGTGATGTATGATGACCCGCGCGCAGCGGATGAAGTGGCGCGGGTGAACGAGTTGGGCGGGGACGTTTGGCGGCGGCTGGGTTATGGGCGGATGCAGGCGACTTGGGGTTTACCGAAGTTGCTTTGGCTGCTGCGCGAAAAGCGGGAGCTGGTGACGCGGACGACGCGGCTGGCGCATCAGTCGGATTTTATTACGCGCCGACTCGCGGGCGGGGAGGTGGCGACGGATGCGAGCAACGCTTTGAAAACGGGGTGCGATTTGTTTTCGGATGACTGGCCGCGCGCGGTTTTCGATGTGCTGGGGATTCCGGCGGAGATTTTGCCGCCGGTGGTGCGGTCGGGCGCGCGGATCGGGAGTGTTTGCGCGGACGCGGCGGAGGCGACGGGGATTCCGGTGGGGACGGCGATCTTCGCGGGGATGACGGATGGGTGCGCGGCGCAGATCGGCGCGGGGGCGTTGCGAGTGGGGAGTTGGAATTCGGTGCTGGGGACGACGCTTGTTTTGAAAGGAGTCGCGCCGAAGTTGATCCACGATCCGCTGGGCGTGGTGTATTCGCATCGCGCGCCGGATGGCGGGTGGCTGCCGGGCGGGGCTTCGAGCGTGGGCGCGGCGACGGTGGCGTGGGGATTTGGCGGGCGCGATCTGGACGCGCTCAGCGCGCAAGCGGCGGTGCTCGGGCCGGCGGGCGCGGTGGCTTATCCGCTCGCGGGGCGAGGGGAACGCTTTCCTTTTCAAGCGCCGGAAGCGGCGGGCTTTTCCCTCGATGAACCGCACGATGAACTCGATCGCTACGCGGCGCTGCTGCAAGGCGTGGCCTTCATCGAGCGGCTTTGCTTCGACTACCTCGATCTGCTCGGCGCGCCGACGGGCGGCGATTTGCTGCTCACGGGCGGCGGGGCAAAAAGCCGCGCGTGGTGCCAGCTTCGCGCGGACGTTTTAGGAAAGCCGGTGAAGCTCCCCGAAAACGCGGAGGCGGCGCTGGGCATGGCGATCCTGGCGGCGGCGGACGGGCGCGAGGTCGCCAGCACGGCCGCGGCGATGGTGCGCATCCGCGAAACGCTCGATCCACAGCCGGGGCGGACGCGCACTTTTCTCGCGCCGTATCTGCGCCTCGTGGATGCACTCACGCGGCGTGGCTGGCTCGCGCTAAACGTCGCCACACACGCCCACTCGCGAGCGGGCCTATTGCGCCGGTAACGGGGTTGCGAGGTCGGTGTTTTCGAGCGGAATCCTGACGGTCTCGGCCAGATGAATCACCGTCACGCCTGCGGCGTCCTGCGCGATGATTTTGAACTCGGTCCCGACGACAATTTTCGCGCTGCCGTAGCGCAGTTTCACATCGCACGGTTTTGTGATGGTCACGCGCGTCTTCGGCTCGGCTGGGATCGCGGGCGTGCCATCCATCGCGGGTGGTTCGGCGGTGGGCGGGGCGGGGTCGGTGAGGCCTGCGATCATCCCGTTTTTGGCCGGCTCCGCTGGCGGCACTTTGGCGACGGGTTTTGCAGGCTCCGGCTCGCTGACCGTTATTGGGGGCCGCTCGGCGGCGGGAGCCGGGCTCGCTTCGCCGGCCGCAGCCGTTTCCGTGGCGGGTTCACCGATAAAAATCTGCATACAGACGTAGAGCAGCAGCAGCACGGCGAGGCCAAAAACGACGCCGCGGATCAATGCGCCGATCGGCGACGGCGCGGCGTGCAGGCGTGTGGAGGGATTCCGCGTTCCAAATTCGGCGGCGATCCTCGGGCCGCTCGGATACTTCAATTTGTCGCGCCATTCCTTGCGGACGAGCGGCGGGAATTTCTCCGCGACGGCGGGGAAAAAATAAGAACGTGGAGCATCGGATTCGTGAGCGTCCCAG
Source organism: Verrucomicrobiota bacterium (assembly GCA_031367565.1). GTDB lineage: Bacteria > Verrucomicrobiota > Verrucomicrobiia > Chthoniobacterales > Chthoniobacteraceae > JANLQB01. The sequence continues at coordinate 3,832 of JANLQB010000713.1, read as the reverse complement.
TTCGGAAAATTCACGTCGAGATACGCGACGAGCACCTGGCAATGCGCCTTCGTGACATCCACCAAAATATCCGCGCCTTCGTGCAGGCAAATGTTGAAATAGCGGTTCGCGCGATCTTCCTTTTTAGCCTGGAGTTCGGCGGAGAAAATATCCGGGTGCAGCCGGAGCCGGTCGTCGTTCCACTGGAGCACGCGGGCGCTCATCTTCGGATCTTCCATCGCCTCGCTGACGAAGATCGCGGCTTCTTCTTTCGTCGTGAAAGTGGAAAGCGAGATGCCGATGTAGGCGAGAAAAGCGCGCTGTTTCGCCGTCGGCAACTCACCGCCGCTGACGCCCCCAACGACGCCTGCGGGAGCCACTTCCTCCACCGATGGCGGCTCGTCGGCAACGTCAAATTCCTCCTCCTCCAAGGTCACCGACTCTTGTTGGAATTCGACGACCATTTCCTCCTCCGCAAACTCGTCCGCCGCATCCGTTTCCGGCGCGGCGGGATACAAAACCTGCGTGAGCGGGCTCCACGATGGCAGGCCCGGTGTCCACGCCAGATCGTCCATGACGATAGCGCCTTGCTCTAAAAATGTCTGCGTCGCCTTCTCGGTGAAAGGCCCGCATTCTTTCCCATCTCTCAGGAGATAAATATCCATATTCACTTCGTGTGCAGACGTTGTTGCGGGTGATTTATTAGCGAAAACCCGGCGCCGGAAACCGAACGCCGAGTTCGACCGCAATCATCGCGAGCCGCGCAGGCTTGTTGGCTATGCGCCAAGCGACGCTTTGAAAAACTCGACCGTGCGCGACCACGCAAGTTTCGCGGCGGCTTCGTCGTAGCGCGGCGTGGTGTCGTTGTGAAAACCGTGGTTTACCGCGGGATAGATGTGCGCGGTGTGGCGGACGCCGGCTTGTTTCAACGCGGCCTCGTAAGCGGGCCAGCCATCGGTCAGGCGTTTGTCGAGTTCGGCGTAATGCAGCAGCAGCGCGGCTTTGATTTTTGGCACGTCTTCGGCGGCGGGCTGGCGTCCGTAAAAGGGGACGGCGGCGGAGATCACTTCGGGGAGGCGGACGGCGAGCGTGTTCGCCATGCCGCCGCCGTAGCAAAAACCGACGACGCCCACTTTGCCGTTGCCGCCCGGTTGCTTTTGCAGCCATTCGGCGGCCGCGACAAAATCCTCCGTCATCTCGTCGCCATTGCGCTTCGCCTGCATGTTGCGGCCTTCGTCGTCATTGCCAGGATAGCCGCCAAGCGGGAAAAGCGCGTCGGGTGCGAAGGCGAGAAAACCCTCCGTCGCCACGCGGCGCGCCACGTCTTCGATGTAGGGATTCAATCCGCGGTTTTCGTGGATCACGAGCACCGCGGGCGTCTTCTTTTCCACGCCCGCCGGCTTCACGAGATAGCCGCGCATTTTCCCCGCGCCTTTGGGCGAAGGATACTCGGCGTAGCTGGCGTCGATACGTTTGTCGTCCTTCGCGATTTGCTGCGCGAGGGCGTAGTTCGGGCTGAGCGATTCGAGCACGGCGGCGGCGGTGAGCCCGCCCGCGACGAATCGGGAAGCGCGTTCGAGAAAGCCGCGCCGGTTGATCCGTCCGTGCGCGAAGTCATCGTAGAGATCGAGGATTTCCTGGTCGAAGTCGGAGGCGATGGGGCGTTTCATAGGACGTGGATACTAACGAATTTCCACGAGAGTGGGAAGCCTGCGAATCCGGCAACGGCGGCTTCGTTTGTAAAGCGGAACCCTCTGGTCCGGCCGGCACGGCTTATCGCGGCGTGAGAGTAACGGAACCGGTTCGCTTGCCGATCACGCTCAAGCCACTGCCCGTGTTTTGATGCTGCAACAGGACGCCGACGAAGTCGCGCTTGATCCCGTTTTCGCGGGGTGCCTGAAAGCTTCCGCTAAAGGTGCCGCGCAGACGGTTTACTTTGAATTGCACCTTCGGCAGCGTGAGAGCCGTGGGCGAGGGGATGAAGGTGAGCGCCGTTTCGTTTGGGCCGCTTAACGAACCGGCCAGCAGTTCATTTCCGGCGACATCATTAAAGACGATGTCCATCCCGGCCAAGTTGGTCGAGTAATCCAGAATGTTCGGGTCTGCGGGAGTGAGATGGAACCGCGAACCGGTCGCGCTCATCCGGCCTTTGAACCCCTGTTTGTAATAGCTGCTCGTGCGCGGCGGTTTGGACCAGAAAAGTTCGCCCGTGCATTCTTCCGCACCCGCGCGGGGAAACTGGAGGCTGCCATTGACTCGATCGCCCGACCCGGCACCTGCGGAGACGAAAAATTGCGCCGTGCTCATCGGGCGTAATTGGGTGCCAAAGCTGAAGGCCTGCCCATCGCCGGTCCGCCCTGCGAACACTACGCTGCCGGTTTTACTGACCTGCCCGGTGAGATACCCATTTCCCAAATAAGCTCCCGTCTCACTCGCGGAAAGCGCCACGGTGTAGGTGCCCGCTTCCGGCGCGTCTTTCGGGGAGACCAGCGCGGCAGTCGGGGTGACGATGTGCGCTTGCTTTCTCGGATCGCCGCTCAGGATGTATCCTTCGATCTGCACTCCGAGAGGACCGGCTGTGAATGTCAGCCAGACGGCGATCGGAGGTTCATCGGCAGGCTCGATCCAAATTCCGTGATATTCCCCTTTCCCGGAAAACTGACCGATAAATGGATAACGTTTTCCGAAAAGATTCAGCACGCCCGTGAATGCCCGCGCAGAGGCGACGTCCATCGTGAGCAGACCCACCGCATGTCCCAAACCCTGTCCAAAAGAGTCCACCGCCTCAATCGTCGTCACATACCGTCCGGGTAGCCTTCTCGCGATTCGGATGACGCGAATCGTCGCCGTCGCGGTGCCGCCGTGCTCGTCGGAGACGATGTAGGTAAAATCGTCCTCGGCGTCGAAGGTGGCGCTGGGTGTATAGGAGAAATATTTCCCAAAAACCGAATCTTCCAGTGTCACCACCGGTCCGTGGCTCGGCAACGTCCTGACCGCGAGCGTCAATGGCTCCCCATCGCGATCCTCTCTATCTCTTCTTACTCAAAAACCTCCGCTCAAAACCCCTCTAAAGCTGCTAAGACCCTACGCTTTTCTGACGATTGATTAGTGGCGGGGCGGCTGTTTGGAGGGGTGGAAATACGGGGGGAAATAAGTATTCAATCTAACCGGCGCTGATCGCCGTTTTCTGCTCAATCTTTCTTTACCTGAAGTAATGATCTTGTCTATGAGTTCGCCGCCCGTTTGAAGAACGAGCATGTCGAACGTGTCACGCAATTGTCACATTGAGGACATATGAATGTCACATTCGTCATGAAAAATCCATCCATCGGTCACAAGATCGACTCACCCAAGACCCCAACAACCAAGACCACTTCTCCATGTCCCGACTACATCCCCTAAACATCCCCGCGGCAGCGGCGCTTGCGCTGGCCATGACCGTGCATTTCACCGGCAATGCGAAAGCTGGAGCGACCATCTCCACTTCCGATAAACAAACCGTCGCTCAGGAAAAATCCATTTTCGACAAAATCTGGGCGATTCCCACGATTTACAAAAATGACGAATCGGACTTCTTCAATGAGTTCCGTTTTGTCGGGCGGGCCCAGTTCGACGCATTTACGATCGATTCCGATCGCGGCACGGATGCCGACTGGATCGTGCGTCGGCTGCGCGTCGGTGGCAAAGCGCGGATGTTTCACCAACTCGACCTGCATGTGGAGGTGGACCTCGATCCGCAGAACGATCACCCCGCCTACCGCCGCCTTACCGATGCCTATCTTTCTTGGAAATTCAGCGACGCGCTGCGGCTGACGGTCGGCAAACAAAGCGTGAAGTTTACCCTCGATGGCGC
>JANLQB010000701.1:0-3524 GCA_031367565.1 Verrucomicrobiota bacterium | reverse complement strand
TAGGATCAGCGACCGGTGCAATCCTTCAGGCTATCCCATCAAACCCGCAGGCTGCTTGGCGTCGGGATCGCGTCGGTGTGGCTCTTTCATGGCCTCTACAGCAAGATTTTTCACGGCATTCCTCGGCATCGGCAGATCGTCGCGAGAGTCTTGGGAGAGGGGCTCGCCGACCCTCTTACGATCGTCATCGGTTCTTTGGAGGCGATCCTCGGCATTTGGATTCTCAGCGGAAGACGCAGGCCCGCGTGCGCACTCGTGCAGACACTGGCGATCGTGGGAATGAATACGCTGGAGATTCTGCTCGCAAAAGACCTGCTGATCTCGGCGTTCGGGATGGTGGCCCTCAATCTGGGGTTTCTGTTCATGGTCTGGCTCTGGGCGACGTCGCCAAACAAGACGTGAGAATAAGGCATCGGCGCTCCTTTCCTTCTAGGCAATCCATCCCACCTGCCGCAAACCGCATGCAGTAAAAAGAATAGTCAAAGCCATCCACACCAAGGTGAACCACGCGTGCATGGCGGTTTCAAACCGCTTCTTGCGCCAGAGGTCCGCCTCGTAAACGAACCACTGGCAATACAGCCGGAGGGCCCAGAACGCGGCAAAGGACCACGACAGCCACGCCCCAGCGCGAGTCGGCTCGAGGAAAACGCGGGGATCGAGCAGGCAGGGCAGTCCCATGATGACGAGCATCACGCAAATGAAGAAGGCGTGAACGTGGAAGATGGACGCATTCACTGGAGTCAGCCGCGCCGCATCTTTGCGCCACTGAAGATGACGACCGATCGGGATGTGCAGGAGGGCAAGCAGGATCAATCCCGCGCCGGCGCCCCGAAGGGCAAGGGTAAGCAGTTCGATCATGTCGCTTGAATTACGAAGACGCTCACCCACGATGTCACCCGAAATTCATCACTCGCCCGCAGGCCAGCATGCTCCCAGCAGCGACGCCAACTAGCTGACGAATGAAAGTGGAAGAAGCCGGGACCAAACGCCAGGAAGTTGGCGAAATCCCGAGGGTGTTCGACCAGAATAACGCGCCCTCCTTCGCGCAAGCACCGCCGCGCTTCCGCAAACCAAGCGGTCCGCTCGCCCTCGCTCCGCAATTCATGAATAGCGAGCAGTCCAAAAATGACATCGACCGACTGCGAAGCGACAGGCCAGCGGTCGAATAGCGACGGCAACGTGCCTTTGACCGGCGGAAATAGGCAGCGCGCGCGCCGGATCGACGCCTCGGTCATTCGCGCTTCATCGAAATGATCCAGCACCAGCCAGCCGACCTCACCCAGTCGCTCGTGCAGCGAACGCGACGCTTCGTCGAACCCTGCATGGCAGAAAACAAACACCTGGCGCTTAGTTCCGCCCAACGCACGATCCAGCCAGCTCCAGCGGTATAAATCCGACCGATCATAGATCAGATGGGAGACACCCAATGAACCAACCAGAAAATATGCAGCTCCCGCGAAAGCTATCGCGCAGCCTAGGCGGACTTCGAATCGAGGACTAGCAACGAACAAGGCAAGTGAGCCAACGAAAACGAACACTGCGGCGACATAAAACGGCCAGTTCAGTCGGGCAATCGTCATCATGCCCTGCCACTTTCCACGTGCCGTCATGACCCGGTTCCCGGTTTCACGATGCGCCCTTTCTCCCAGCGATAGGAAATGTTTTCGACGATGAAGGCATTCGCAAGAATCGGCTCCGCATCGCGTAGCGGCGATTCTTCAAAAAGGGAAACATCCCACTCCTCGATCCGTATCGGGCGGGGTAGCCATTCATTGCGACTGCCATCGATCACGACAAAATTCCCATCTTTCTCCGGGCTGAAGGTGAACGGCATCGGTCCGGCAAATTGCCTCGCGGTGTGCCAGTCGGGAAAGGGAGATCCTTTCGGCAACTCTGTCGTCTCGCCGCTGGCATCGAAGCGCAAGCGAAGCGTCCGGCTTCCATCGGCCAGCGAGTTTTCCACCGTCGTGGTGGAGCCATCAGTCTGCACGTTCACTTTCACCTGCCGATAGTTGTAGCAGGTCAGTAAGTTGCCCATCCAAACCATGCGGCGTTTGTCCGTTTCGCTGCGCAAAATTTTCAGTCCCCGCAAACGTCGGCCCGAGTTATCCCGCAATCGGGTGAAAACCCGATAACCCGCGAGGAAGAAATCCTGTCCTAAAAAGGTGGGTAATCCCGCAGGTCGCAAGCGGCGGGTCCACACTAGAGCCACCGTCACAAAACCGAAGCCACCGTAACCATCAATCTCCAAGCCTTCCGGAACGAGTGAGCGCACGATGCCTTTAGGAAAGGCAAACGAGACAGCAACCACTCTCTCAAAAAAAGCCTGCACCGGAAAAGGATGACGTCGAAGGAAGTGGTTCACCCGACGGACTGTGTTCCAAATGAATCTCCCCGGCAATCCACGCGTGCGTGACCTCCATACGAAAGGCGAGCTGCAAAACAGTCCGCGCTTCCATACAAAAATTCGCGGCAGGAAGACATTGCTGTCCACCTGCCGCGAGTATGACCCAAATCTTTCGGTCGCCCTAGCGCTAGATCTTCGCGCTCGAGTAGTCCCAGTTCTTCCGATATGCGGGACGTTTGATGAACTTCGCGGCTTCAGGATGGCCGACGATTTCCAGCTTGTCGGAGTTCCATTCGAGGCGCTTTCCGGCCATGCGCATCGAGGCACCGCCGATGAGCGTCAACTCGGTGAGCGGCACGGAGTAATCGAACTGCGACATGAACGGGAACGCTTTGCTGTTCTTGATTGCGAGCGTCCATTCTTCCTGCGGATTGCCGGCCTTCGGGCTGCGTTCCAGAGTTTTCGCGGGCGGGTTTGCGAGGAAATCTTCGCGGCGTTTCTTTGGCCAGATTTCTGGGTTCCGCGCTTGATCGGCTTTGTTCAAGAGCACGCCTTCGGTGCCGACCATGAACCAGCCGCCTTCGGTCAACTGTCCGGCTTTCGCAGGATCTTTGTGCGGGAAGGCTTCGTTCCGGTCCACGACACTTGGGAGCTCCGGCAGATACGGCGAACCGTCGGGCTTCTTGCCTTCGTACCAGTAGAGCACCACGTCGTCGTGATCGGCGGTCTTCGGGAATTCCATCTTCACGATCGCGCCGGTCGGCCACGCGATGTCGGTGATGTCATCGCACTGCGTAGTCGTGATGTATTTCGGCACGCCGAGACCGAGCGCCCAGGATGGTGCGTCGATAAGGTGGCAGCCCATGTCGCCAAACGCACCCGCGCCCCATTCGATGAATCCGCGCCATTTGAACGGATGAATCTCCGGCGAATAATCGTGATCCGGCGTGGCAGCGAGCCAGAGCGGCCAGTCGAGATTTTCGGGCACTTCGCCGGGCTTGAAAGAAACGGCTTTTCCCTGTGGCCAGATCGGGCGGTTCGTCCAGACGTGGACTTCCTTCACTTTGCCGATCGCTCCGGCCGCGATCCACTCTTTCACCACACGATTGTCATCGTAGGTGTGGCCTTGATTTCCCATCTGCGTGATGACGCCCTTTTTCTTCGCAGCGAGATGCAG
>JANLQB010000664.1:0-2497 GCA_031367565.1 Verrucomicrobiota bacterium | reverse complement strand
TGCTCGAGCAGGCCGCGATCCGCGAGATCGGTTACGAGAGTCGCAAAGGGCCCGTCGAATTCGCCGACTTGCTCGAAGTGAAAATTGAAGTTCTCGCAATGCGTATCGTAGTTCGAGTGCGTGACGCGGACATACGTGATGCCCTGCTCAATCAGCCGCCGCGCGAGCAGACAGTGCCGCCCGAAATCGTGCGAGCCATAGCGTTCCTGATCTTTCGCGTCCTCTTTCGTGATGTCGAAAATTTCGCGCTTCCGCATCAGCTCCAGCCCCTGCTCATAGCTCTGCGTGTAAGCATCCGTCTGCGCCGTGCGCCTGCGCAGCGCAAAGCGATCGTTCACTTTTCGGCGAATGTCGTTCGCGCAAATGGACGCGTCCTCGATCAAGCCCGGTGGCCGCTCGGAGAACTGCGGCGGCTTTCCCCCGCCGAGCACGACGCTGCCATATTTCGGACCGAGATAAGCCGAGTCCGCATTCCGTCCGCCACCGCCGCCGGGTGAAATCACGATGTGCCCCGGCAGCGAACTCGCCCCGCTGCGATCAAGCGCCTTGGCCACGACCGCGCCGACCACCGGATATTCCTGCGCGGGTGTTTTGCGGCGCCCCGTTTCCATGATGTAAGCGCCCTTGCCATGATCGTCCTCGTGCGTGTTGACGCTGCGGATGAGCGCGAGGCGATGCATCACTTTCGCGGTCTTCGGCAGCAGCTCGGAAATGTGCAGACCCGGCACCGAAGTCGGGATCGCGCGGAACGGTCCGCCCGTCGCCGTGCCCGGTTTCGGGTCCCAGCTTTCGAGCTGCGAAAGCCCTCCGGCCATGTTGATCACGATCATCCGCTTCTGCTGGCGCGTCATTTCCGCCGCCATCGCGGGCGAAGTGAAAATGCCAAAGCCAGGCATCACCGCCGCCGCTCCGACTCCCGCGAGTGAAGTAAAAAATCGGCGTCGGCTGAGGACGTGTTCAGCGCTGCTGCAGGAGTAGTCGCAGGGTTTCATAGGCAGGATTTTAGTGTGAAAAGCGGAACTCGACCGACGTAATGAGCGCCCACGCGTAGTCAGTCAGCACCTCCGCTTTTTTCTCCGGCGGACGTGCGGCGATCGTGGCGGAAAGCTCGGCGACTTCGGCCTCGGTGGGCATCCGCGTGAGCGTGGAAAGATACAGCTCCTCGGACATCGCCTTCGGATCGGGAATCGCCGCCGCGCGATTGGCGAGATTCGCGGCCCACGGGCGGAGCACGCTCCCATTTTCAAAATAGAGCGCCTGCTCGGGCGTCGCGAAAAAGTCCGTCTGTGGCGTCCCGGCAGCGCTGGCAAAAGCGCGCACGTATTGATCTTCGTGACCGCGCAGTTTTTCGCGGAAAAGCTTTTCGATTCCCACCTCGCGCGCCGCCACTTTCGCCGGATCGGCTTTGTCCGCGTCCGTCCATTTGTTCTTCTCGTCCCACTCTTTCACCGCGATCGCGCGATGCGGCTCGAACTGCCCCGTCGCCTGCATCACTGACCAGCAAAGCTGCTCCGGCGCGAGCGCCAGCAATTCATTCGCGGCAAACGTGCGGCCCCATGCAGCAGCGAGCGCTTCGCGTGCGGAAGCGACTGGCACCGCCGCCTCGTCCGCCTTCGCCCGTGTCGCTTTCGCCTCCGCTTCCAGCGAGGGAATCTGCGGCAGCGTGGCCACGAGATCGGCGTTCGCTTTTTCCAGCGCGGCCTTGGCGTCGGCGACCAGTTTCACAGCAGCTTCGGTCTTTGCCTGCGCATCCGTCGCGGTTTTTTGCAGCGCGACAATCTCCGCCGCCGCCGCATCGGCCCGCGTTTTCACGGCGGACGTCGCGGTCTTGATTTCGGCGTCATTTGGAAGTTTTGCGGCGGCCTCGGCGGCCTTCGCCGCGGCTTCCGCGAGCGCGGCGGAGGCAGCGCCTTTCGCGGTCATCGCTTCCTTCGCGGCCATCATTTCCCCGGCGCAGGAATTCGCCGCCGTTTCAAGCGCGGCGAGCTTCGCGGGCGCAGCGGCGATTTCGGCGTTGAGGCGATCGGCATTTTGTTTTGCAGCGGCGAATGCGACTTCCGCTCGCGCGGCGGCTTCATGCAACGGTTTATCGGCAGCGATGGCCTTCGCGAGGGCAACCGCCGCCTTCGCTTGCGCAGCGAGCGCGGCGGCACTTTTCGCCTTTGTTCGCTCGGCTTCCTTCCGCGCTTCGATCGCATCCAGCGCGGCCTGCTGCGCCGCGATCGTTTTCGCCGCTTCATTCAGCTTCGCCTGCGCGGCATCCGCATTTTGCTGTGCCGCGGCGAACGCCTGCGCCTTCGCATCCATGTCCGCTTTTTTGATCGCAGCATCTTTTTCAACCGCAGGCATTTCGCCGGAAGTCGCATCCGCTTTCGCCTGAAAAGTCTTCGCTGCTGCCGCCAGTTCCGGCGATTCGCCCGCCTTCGCCAGCGCCTCGTTCACTTTTGCCGCCGCTTCGGCGAGGGTCTTTTGCGCATCGCGTTTCGCCGCCAGCGCG
>JANLQB010000648.1:0-2862 GCA_031367565.1 Verrucomicrobiota bacterium | reverse complement strand
AACTCTTCGCCTCCATCGAATCCTACTCCAACACCCACCGAAAACACTCCTCCCTCGGATACCAAACCCCCGCCTCTTTCGAGGCCCACATTAACTCCATCCACTAACCAAATGCTGGTCCAGAAATCCGTTGCATCTCATTTGCATCAGCAGCGACCTGCTCTCTAGCTGGAGACACAGCTCGCAGGGCGCGCCGCAGGCGAGCGCTCCGAAGCGGACGAGCTGCGCGACCTGCGCCGCGGCTTGGGCCGCAGGCTTCTCTCCGGTGTAACCTTGGTCGACAAAGGCGACTTCGACCTTGCCTCCGGTCACGGCTTGAATCTCCCGCGCCAGGTCTCCGACTTGCGCGCGCGCTCTTGCTTCATTGGCCGCCGTGATCTTCAAGGCCAGCCAATGCCCCAGAGTATCGACCGCGATGTTGACTTGGCCGCCCTTGCGTCGCTTGTCACCATCGTAGCCACCGCGCCCTCCGCTCGCCGGCGTGGATGGCCTCGTGCGGCCATCGAGGATGACGGCGGTGGGCTCCGCGTCCCGATCGGCGAACCACCGCAGCACGGCGCGCAGATCCTGCGCCATCGCTTCCCAGCAGCCCGCCTTGATCCAGCGCTGCGCCTGCTGAGGCACGGTCGTCCAAGGCGGCAGATCGTGGGGGATCATCCTCCAAGGACAGCCCGCACGGACCATAGAGCGCACGGCGTGGAAAAGCTCGCGCGAAGAGTAATCCCGCGGCGGCGCGTCCTCTTTCATCAACGTGAGGTAGGGCGCACAAAAGGCCCACACCTCGTCACTGACCTCACTTTGATCACCGGTCTTTCTTGTCGTCGTTTTGCTCGCCATCCCAAGCTTCATGCCAGCCTGTATTTACATAGTTACATCCTTATCTTCCTCCAAAGTGCATGACAGGCTCTAAAACTCTGGCGAGTTAAGCTACGCGAAAGCTGGTTACTCCCAGCGGATGTTATCGAGGTAGAAAACGACCGGCTTGCCGCTGCTCGCGAGTGTCCAGACGAAGCCGGTCTTAATCCGCGTGAGATCCTGTCCGGCGACTGAAATCTCGTAGCTTTTCCACTCGGTAGTTAATGCCACTTTATCGAGAGCGCCTTTGCCAGTGTCGGAGAATTTTTTGTCTTTCGGGATGAGGCCGAATTGGAAACTCACCACTTCCCCGCCTGCCTCGCCGCGCGCCCAGAAGGCTAGCTTCTTCGCGCCCGTCAGATCGTAGCCGCCGCCACGGTCGCCCCAATCTCCCGCCGGACTCTGCCACACCACGCCGCCCCAGCCCTTGTCCGCCGCAAACTCGCACCGCACACAAGTCTTCCCCGACTGCGGTTTCTCGACGCACACCGGATCGAGCTTGATCGCCTTCGCATCCCCCATCCATCCCGCGGGAATGTAAGTCTCCGCATCCGTCGCTTCGCCATAAACGACGAGCGGCAATTTCGCAGGCGCACCTTTCACGATGGTCACCGGGCCATTCACCCGCAGCGCGACATTTCCCACCGCCGCGCCGCCTTTGTCATCGTGAACCGTCGCGAACAGCCGATACAGCCCGCCGTCCTTTGGCAGCTTTACTTCCGCCCCCGTCGCATCACCGCGCACGATCGCCTCGGGGAATAACGGCGGCGCTTCCTCTTTGTCGCCACCGCTGCCGAATTCGCCCGGATCGCGTTGCAGCGACCACGTCACTTTCAGCGCATCGTTCTCCTGGTCGGAAAACGTGAGCTTCGCCCGCAAAGTCGCTCCGGGTTCACCGGACGCCGCGCCATCGACGGCGAGCGATTTCATCTCCGGACAACGATTCGCGGGTGCTTTGCCCGTCCAGATTTCCTGCAACACATCCACCGGCGCGAGCCGCGCGCCGTCGCCGAGAAACATGCTGAACCACGTCGCCGTCACCTCCTGCTTTTGCCCCCAAAGAAACGCATACGAACCCAGACACACACCCGGCTGACCCAGCACCGCGCTTTCATAAGCCGCACGATACGCCGCTCCTTTGGCCGTACTCGTCGGCTCGGGGAACGCACCGACCGCATCCTTCTGTGTCTCCCAAAAACCCGCCGGTCCATACTCCGTCAGGATATACGGCTTCGTCCCGCCGAGCTTTTTGTAACGCTCCCCGACCGACACCGCACCCGCGTAAGAATTGATCCCCACAATGTCGATCTCCGGGCAAAGGCGATGAATGTTCTTCACCTTATCGCCGCCGATCTCCGCGATCACGGTCATCGTCGGATGCTGAGGGTCAAGCTGATGGACCATCACCGCGAGACTATTGATCGCCGTCCAAACCGCCCCGTTTTTACCCTGCGCATCCTCCATCTCATTCGCCAGCGCCCACACCAGCAGCGCCGGGTGATCCTTGTATTTCAAAACCGTCGCGCGGATGTTCTCGCGTTGTTTCGCCAGCGAATCCGCATCGCTCCAATCAAACCCCTGCCGTACCTGCCCCAGCCAAATCCCCGCCGTCACCGTGATCCCCGCTTTCTGCGCCGCATCCAGCGCCTCGCCGAGATGATCATCCCCCCCAAAGCCGAATCGAATTTCCACCCGCCGCCGCGATCGACTTCATCGCCTGCTCATTCCCCCCGCCACCTTTGATGAAATACGGCTGCCCATCGCGAACCAATCGAGCACCTCCAACATCGCGAACGACCCGGACCTCGGATTTGGCAGGCGAAAAAGACATAGCGGTAAGGGCAAAGGCGAGGACGACTTTCATGCGCGAAGGGGATACGAACGCGCCGCGCTTTGCAATCGTGGAACCTATTCCTGCGGATACCGCCCGACGGTGTGGATGCTTGCCCGACTGCCCTCGTTATTGAAGCCTCTCATCAATGAGCCCAGCTATGCCTCCCAGCCTCC
>JANLQB010000607.1:0-6523 GCA_031367565.1 Verrucomicrobiota bacterium | reverse complement strand
CTGGCCGCGGACCCGGACTATCCCTCGGACGATCTCCTGGCGAAACTGGCGGACGTTTTCGGGAAAGATGCGCGGCGCGCGAAATAAGGACGCACGATGAAAAACGCGCAATTTGCCAAGTCGTATCAAGCGGTCGCCGTGACGACTGCCTCGCCCGGAAACCTTGTGCTGATGCTGTTTGACGGCGCACTCCGTTTTCTCTCCACCGCGCTTCTCGGCTTCCAGTGCCAGGAACTCGGACGGCGGAATGAAGAGATCAACAACAACCTCATCAAAACCCAGCGCATCCTGCTCGAGCTCCAGTGCAGCCTCGACATGAAAGTCGGTGGTGAGTTCTCGCAGCGGATGTATGCGCTCTACGATTTCATGATCGAAGAACTGCGGAAGGCGAACATGACGAAGGAGCCCGCGCCGATCCAAACCGTCGAGCGCTTGCTCGGAGAAATTCGCGACGCCTGGGCGCAAATGCTCCAGCAGTCGCAGAGCGTGGCTGCCTGACCAATGGAAACCGAGCGAGACTTCTGGCGGCTGCTCACGGACTACGAGCGGCTGACGCAAAACGAAACAGTCTCGCTGGGCTCGGAGGATTTCGCAGAAGTGGAAACCATCCAGGCGTGCAAGGATGCGCTGCTGGAAAAGCTGAGTCTTTTCGCCACGGAAGCCGGCCTCGACCGGCGGAATCGCGAACTCTCCCGCCGCATCGATCTCGTCATCGAAGGCGAGCGCGCCAACGAAAAACTGGTGGCCGCGATGGTGGCGCGTGCCGCCATGGAAAAACAAAACCTCGACGCTGCGCGCGTGCGCTTGCGCGAGCTGGGAAGCATCTATGTCCACGAAAAACCTGGGCACCGATCGTTCAATGCGCTCGTCTAATCATGGCCCCGCCTCCAGAAACCGCCCACATCCTGCTGGTGGACGACGACCTCGACCTGCTGAAAACGCTCCAGGAGCAACTGCGCTGCGAAGGCTTCGCCGTCACGGGATGCTCCTCACCGGAGGCCGCTCTCGTGGAAATCGAAAAGACGAATTTCGCGACGATCATCTCCGATCAGCATATGCCGAACATGACGGGGCTCGAATTTTTCGCGCACGCCCGCGATCTTCAACCAAATGCCTCGCGCGTCCTGATCACCGGCATGCTCGCCGTCGATACGGTCGTGAGCGCGATGAGTCGGGGCGAAATTTTTCGCTTTCTCGCAAAGCCATGGTCGCGCGCCGAACTGTTCGCGACGATCGGGAATGCGGTGCAGCGGTATCGCCTGCTGATGGACAATATCCAACTGCGCGCGGACACGCTCGATTTAAACCGGCAGCTTGTTCACATAAACACGGAGCTGCTCGTAAAAGTGGAGCAACTCATCGAGCAAAAGCATCAACTCGACGACGCCAACGAAGCGCTGAACGAGAATCTCGATCACTCACTCGGCCTTTGTTACCGGATCATCAATACTTTCAATCCCCGGCTCGGCGCGCAGACCAAGGCGACGGTGGAGCTCTGTCGGAAGATGTCGCAAATGGACAGCTTCACGGCGGAGGAAAAGCATGTGCTGATGGCGAGCGCGTGGCTGCACGACATCGGCCTCGTCGGTGTCGATAAGGACATCCTGCACAAATTCCTCACGCGCCGTCAGGAGTGCGGCCCGGATGACTGGGCATCCATCCGGCAGCACCCGATTTACGGGCAAACGTTGGCCGCATTTGTCGATGGCTTGAACAACGTCGGTGCCACGATCCGCGCGCATCACGAGCGCTTCGACGGCACAGGTTATCCCGACCGACTCGCTGGCGAGATGATCCCGTGGACTGCGCGCTGTCTCGCCGTCGCGTCCGCTTTTGTGGAAACGGGTCTGCCGCCAGCCGAAGCGGCCGAAGCCATCGTAGTCGAGTCCGGCAAGGCGTTCGATCCAGACGCCGTGCGGCTCTTTTTCAAGGCGACTACGACGAGCGATCTGCCGCGTCAGGTGCGTGAACTGTTGCTCAACGAACTGCTCCCTGGAATGCATCTCGCGCTCGGGATTTTCAGCCCAGCCGGGCTGCTGCTAATTCCCGAAGGCCAGGAACTGACGACACCGACCATCTCGAAGATCAAAAATCACAACTTGCTCAGCAGCGTGACGCAGCGGTTGCTGGTTTATTGCTGAGTCCGCTGGCTGGCATCGGGGAAAGAGCGGGTGCCTGGCATTTTCCGGAATGACAAATGGCGGTCTTATGCGAAGAAGAGCATCCCCGGTTCCCGTGCCCATTTCGATTTTCGAGTATTCAAGTTGCGCCATTCCCCGCCGTCTCCCGTGCGGGTGGTTTTTCATTTTCGCGCTGGCTTTCGCTGGGACGTTCGCACACGCGGCCGGGCCTGGCCTGGCGCGAATCCAAGTCGGCGTGAGCGGCGCCGGAAACGTGAATCCGGCGAGTGGATTGTTTGCCGTCGGCTCGACCGTGACTTTTTCAGCGACTCCGGCGGAGGGTTTTGTTTTTTGCAATTGGACGGATGCGGCGGGTGCGCCTCTTTCATTCGATGCGGATCGCCCGACGCTTTCCTACACCATCGGAGGGCGAGCCGCGCTGAAAGCGCGCTTCATCCGTAATCCGTTTTATCGTTTCGCCGGGACGGTGAACGGTTGGCTTCGGTCTTTCGAGTTCACGCCGGAAACCGGCATTCCTTTGGCAGACAGTCGAGGCCTCTTCGCGATCTCTTTCACAAAGACCGGCAGCTTTTCCGGGAGGGTGATTTTCGACGGCGAAGTGTGGACAGAGAAAGGAACGATGAACGGTTTGGGCAAAGCGCATCTGCGGCTGGCTCGGGCGGATGGGACAACCTTACGCGTGGAGGTGACGCTGGATGTAAATGACCCCGCGAGTCCGCTTGATGTCGCGGTGATCGGCGGCGATTTCTGCGCGCTCGGTTCCGTGGCCATGAGAGGAGCGCCCGTGCTATCGCCCCGGTGGTCTGTCGTTCTGTCGCCTGAGGCGAAAGGTGGGACAGATCCTTTTGGGAACATTGGTTACGCGTCTCTATTGCGCGACGCTTCGGGGACGTATCGCGGAGTCGGCCGGCTCGGAGATGGAATTCCCATCTCGTTTGGCGGGCGGATCGTCCGCGATCATTTTGAAGGCGTGGCCGCGCTCCCGATCTATTCGCGGCTGCACGATGGCGGATTGCTGTCCGGGCTGCTCGATTTCCAAACGGATCGCGACCCCGAGGAGCGGATCGAAGGGACGCTCCAGCGGCGCACCGCATCGGTGTCCCCACAAATCGACTCCCGTCCGACTGCCGCAGAAAATCTCGTGTATGTTTCTCCAATCGGGAGCGATGCAAACTCAGGCAGCCGCGAAGCCCCGCTCCGCAAGCTCCAGACAGCGCTCGCGAAGATTTCCGGTGAAGGTGAGATCGTGATGCTGGCGGGCGATTACGAAGGCGAAAAGCTGGACCTCGCCTCGGCGCACAAGGTGACGATCAGGAGCGAAATAGGGCGGCGGGTGAGGATTTTACTCGGGGAAAAGGTAATGGGATCTGCGTTCACCCAGCACAGCAGCAGCGTTTGGAAAGTGGCGGTCACGTCCACGCTTCCCCTCCAGGGAACAGAAAACCGTTTCTGGGTTTTTGAGATGGGCACGCCCGAGGGTGCGATCTCAGCCGAGACGCGGCACCCACTCCAGCGGGCACGCGATTTCCGGCTGGATCATTTCCGACTTTGGCAGGTGCCTTCGATCGAGGCACTTGGCTTCAGCACTGGCCGCTACGTTCTCACAGACGGCTTTTTGTATCTGCGCACGTCGAGCGGAGAGCCGCCGGCGGCCAGTCAGGAGTTCCGCATTCCATCGCAAGACTCCGCCGATTCGTTCGTTTTCGGCGCGACCGATCAGACCGACATTTCGCTGGAAGGGATCGAAGTCTATTTCGGGATGAACAACGTGAATTTCAACGGAGCCGGCAAATATCGCGTCGCCGGGTGCAAGTTTTTCGGCGCGGGAAATTCGGGCATCCTTGCGATCAACGCACGCGTCGGCAACGAGGAGGAATGCGATTACGCGGCGAACGCGAACGACGGATCGTCGCCGGTCAATAGCGCGACCGACGCGTTGCACGTCACGGTCATCAATGCGTGGAGCCACGACAACGGAGACGAAGGACACAGCATTCACCAGCATTGCCGCGGCTATTACCTCGGCGGCCTTTTCGAAAACAACGCCAATGGCGGGATCACACCCGCGATCGGGGCCGACGCCATCATTTTGGGTGCATACACGCGCGGAAACCTGGGAGGCATTTTACCCACGGTCGAACCAGTCGTCCACGTCCTCGTCTCCGGATGGACTTCAAACCGCGATTTTGAAGCGATGGAACAATGGACGGGCGGACTGGCGACCGTTGTCGATTGCACGGTGAAAGACTCGACCCGCTATGCATTCAGCGGCATCGTCGCAACGGCGAGGATGCACGTATTCAATACTGAGATCACGGGAGGGCAGGGAAACACGGGCGGGGCGGGATCGCCGGGAACCGTCTTCAAGAGCGGACGCGCGGAGATCCGCCTGGCCGTGGCAGATTCATCCGCAGAAAACCTCGACCTCACAGGCTCCTCTCACCGACCGCCGCGCGACCGGCAGCGGCTTAATCCGTTTGCACACCGCACACCGAACGGCCATGTCGAAATCGAAGAATTGGACGGGCAGGGATTGCTGGTGTCGGTCTTGAGCGAAGATTTCACCCTGGATACCGCGAACGTCATCTCCATCTCCGGTAGCAATCCGCAGGCATTGCGGCTTTTCATGAATCCGCTCACGGGCGTCTTCAACGGGATCTATCGCGAAAAGTCCGACCCATCCGTGCGTCGCGCCCTTCGCGGAATCCTGCTGCAAGAGCAGCGACTCGGCTGGGGTTATTCTGATCGCAACGGCGCGAGCGACTTGGTGAAGATTTCGCCGTTCTGACCGGAGCGCACGGCCACCCGCTTATCGCTGGAAAAGAATGCACACCGGCGCACCCACTTCTGCGGTGGAGCCATTCGGTGTGAGTTTTCCGGTGGTGGGATCGATCTTCAGCACCGCGATTTTGTCATCTTCCTGTCCGGCGGCAACGAGCCATTTGCCGGTCGGGTCGATGCCGAAACCGCGCGGGACTTTTACACCAGCGGGCGCGGTCTCGATCCACGTCAGCTTTCCGTCTGCTGCGATGGCATAGACGGCGATGCTGTCGTGGCCGCGATTTGAGGCGTAGAGCCATTTGCCGGACGGGTGGCAGAAAATTTCCGCCGTCGAAACGCCTTTCGTCGGCGTGCCTTCCGGGAGGGTGGAAAGCGTTTGCACGGGAGTGAGCGCGGCGGTTTTCGTGTCGCGGTTAAAGGCGGTCACACTCAGGCCCATCTCGTTGTTCGCGTAGGCGAAACGACCATTCGGATGAATCGCCAAATGCCGCGGACCCGCACCGGCGGGGACTTTTGCGGACGCGGGCTCGGCGGGCTTCAGCGTGCCTTTGGCGGCGTCAAAGAGAAACGTCCACACGTTGTCCGTGCCGAGGTCGCAGGCATAAACGAATTGGTTCGACGCATCCGTGTAGATCCCGTGCCCGTGCGGTTTTTCCTGCCGCGCTTTATCCGGCCCGGTGCCTTCAAATTGCACAAACGCACTGCGCTCCCCCAGCGAACCGTCCGCATTCGTCCGGTAGCCGACAATGCTGCCGCCGCCGTAATTCGCCGCGAGCACCGTCTTCCCCGTCGCATCGACCCAGATGTGACACGTCCCATCGCCCCCGGCTGGCTGCTCATTGAGCGCGGTCAGTTTTCCACCCGCGCCAACCGCAAACGACGCGACCGAACCTTTCCCGGATTCCACCGCCGCGTAGAGAAATTTCCCATCCGGCGACAGCGCCACGTAGCTCGGACTCGGAGCTTTTCCCGCGAGTTCTACCGAGCCGAGTTTCCCCGTGTCGGTGTCGAGTTTGGAAACGTAAACACCCTCGCTTTTACCGGGCTTCGTGTAAGTGCCGATGTAAAAAATGGCATCGGCGGAAAGGGCGGCGCATGGCAGCGCGACGGAGAGAATGATTGGGAGAACAGATTTCATGGGAGCGGAGTCTGTGGTGCTCGCCGCCGACTCACAAGATGTGAAGCCCGTATCCATCAAAAATCTTTCATCCACTTGGGCACCCAGATACGTTCTAAGGATGCGAACATCGGTTGGTGTTCGCGTTTAACCTCTAACTCAAACCCATCATCTCATGAAAAAACTTCTGGCACTCCTCGCCCTCACTGTTTGCACAATCACCGCTCAGGCTGGTGAATTTCCCGACATCAGCATCACCGAAGTGAAAGCCGCGATCGAAGCCAAGAAGGCCACGATCATCGACGTGAACGGCACCGAATCCTGGCAGAAAGGCCACATCCCAGGCGCGATCGATTTCGTAAGCGCCAAGGCCGACCTCGCCAAAGCCCTTCCTGCTGACAAAGGCGCGCTCGTCATCGCCTACTGCGGTGGCCCGACTTGCGGAGCTTACGCCGCCGCTGCGAAAGCCGCGAAAGAACTCGGC
>JANLQB010000604.1:0-1667 GCA_031367565.1 Verrucomicrobiota bacterium | reverse complement strand
GGCTTCGGCATCGACTCCACTCCGTCCCACATCCACCACACCGCTCCAGAAAGGCAGAGCAATCCGACCACGCCCGCCACCAACCACCCGCGCGGGCGGGCGGGCGGGCTTTGGGAATTTCGGGGATCGATTGGCATGGGCAGTGGGTGCGGCACCCTTCCCTTCGTCTAAATTGCCACCCGTCCAATGTCGATAACGCCGCTTCGGCTTGCCGGGAGGGGTGAATCTGATTTCTGTCGGGCCATGTCACTTCACCCTCGCTGCAGTTTCTTCGCCTGCCATCCGGTGAGCGCATCGTGACTCCATCGCCTGCGCCGAAATACGTCGCCGTCCTCGATCCGCTCCGCGGCTTCGCGGCGCTCGCGGTCGCGGTATTTCACTTCACCAATAACGGCTGGCTGCCCGACGGCCACTGGTTGAAAGGCCTCGGCTTCCACGGGCATCAAGGCGTGCGGACGTTCTTCGTCATCTCCGGTTTCGTCGTCCCATACGCGATGTGGCTCGGCGGTTATTCGTGGAAAAATTTCGCGCCCTTCATGGCCCGGCGCCTCGTGCGGATTTACCCGCCGTATCTCGCCAGCGCTCTGCTCATCGCGACGATGAATTTTTTCACCGGCACGCCGCATTTTCACGCCGGCGATCTCGCGAGCCACCTGCTTTTTCTCAATGAACTCCTCGGCCGCCCGTGGCTGATGGACATCTACTGGACGCTCGCGCTCGAAGTGCAGTTTTACCTCCTCGCCGCGCTGGGGTGGCCGCTGCTCGTGTCGCGGAAAACGTGGCTCTTCACCTGCG
Organism: Verrucomicrobiota bacterium; assembly: GCA_031367565.1. GTDB lineage: Bacteria > Verrucomicrobiota > Verrucomicrobiia > Chthoniobacterales > Chthoniobacteraceae > JANLQB01. The sequence continues at coordinate 872 of JANLQB010000604.1, read as the reverse complement.
TCGCGCTCGCCGCCATCGCGCTCAGCTTCGTGTGGAATCGCGACCACTGCCTGCCGCGCATGATCGCATATTTCCTGCTCGGCATCGCGCTCTTTCGGCAACACGCCGCGATCGACAAACCATTCGCCAGCGCCGCGTTCTTCACCGTTTTTGCGGGCGCGATTTGGTGGAAAGACGGAGCCGTCGCGCTCGTCGCCGCGCTGCTGCCAGTCATCGCGAAGTTCGTCGTCCACACCGTGTCCAAACCCGCGCAGTTCCTCGGTAAAATCTCCTACTCGCTCTATCTCTTTCACCTCATCGCCGGAGCCTCCTTCCTCTCCGCGCTCGCACCATTCATCGTCACCTCCGCCGCGCGCTGCTGGATGATCCCACTTGCCCTCGCCATCTCCATCCTCGCCGCCTGGCTCGCCTACCGCCTCGTCGAAGCCCCCGCGATCCGCTGGTCAAAAAACTTCCCCTACCGCTCGTAGCGTCGCGTCCCAAAACTCCGGCGTCTCAAGCGCCATCCCCGCTTTGGGGCAACGCCCCAGGAACACCGGCAGAAAGACAAATCGGGCTTTCAGTCCTCGCGCATTTTACGGCCAAATTCCTGGGGCGTTGCCCCAGGCTGGGATGAGGACGGGCCGTTGGCCCTCACGGACTTCCCGCAAACTCTCCCTGCGGCGCATCACTTCACCGCCGCGCCGGTGAGCTGAAGATACGTGTAATCCTTCAACGCCCGCTCGTAACTTGCGAGCAGCTTCATCGCCTCGCTCGGCTTCAGCCGGTCGCGTTTGATCGCGTCGTCCACCTGCGCCTTCACCTGCCGCGCGAGGTCGGCGTGATTCCACTGCGTCATCCCCAGCACATCCGCGATCGTGCTCCCGGCGATC
>JANLQB010000571.1:0-7137 GCA_031367565.1 Verrucomicrobiota bacterium | reverse complement strand
TCGGCTCGCTGGTGCCCATCGAATCCACCCGCTTGCGGATGACCTCCACCGCCTGCTCCACCATCGTCTTCGTGATTTCCTTCTTCACGCCCTTTTCATCCGGCTCCGCGATGAGGCGGATGAGGAAAGAGGTGCCGCCCTTCAAATCGAGACCGAGCTGGATTTTACCCGGCGTCACCACCTTGCCATCCGCGTCCACTTTGTCGAAAGGCGGATACGCCGCGTGTAGCGCGAGCGCGACGACGCAGACAGTGATGATCGTACCGAGGAAGCGCTTGATGCGTTCGCTTTCCGTCGCGAAATACCAGCCGAAGAGCACCAGCAGCAACATGCCGGCTGAGAAAATGAGAAAGTTCGGATTCATCGGGGAAAAAATCAGGCTTTAACCAGCGTCGCGGAGGGTTCCAGCTTGCTGTTGTCCGCGTTCACGACGTTTGCGATCGCCGACTTGTCGATCTCGATCTTCACGTTATCCGCGATCTTCAAAAGGAGCGTCGAGCCGTCCTTCACATTCGCCACCGTCCCGTAAATCCCACCCGTCGTCACCACCCGGTCGCCGGTCTTCAGCGAGGAAATACGCTTCGCGAGTTCCTTCTGCTTCTTCGCCTGCGGGCGGATGCTCATGAAGTAAATGAGCGCGAAGGCGAAGGCCATCCAGATCATCATATTCATCCCCTGCATCCCCGTATCGACGGGCTTTGGGGCGGACGTTTGGGCGAGGATTAAAAAGGTCGCGAGATTCATGCGTAAAAAAACTCTTCCAGGCGGAGGGTTGAACCGCCGGGAAAAAGGGACGGAAGGTTATGCGCCACCCTCGCTTTGTCCACGGAATTCTCCCTTCCTCGGCGAACGGCGGCAAGGGGTGAAAATAGGGCGTCGCGAACCCGACCATTTCACACCGGTATCGGATGGAGCGTCTGCTCGCTGCCGAGCGAAGTCCGTGACGTTTCAGCTAGCGGCGACACCGCTCAGCCACTCCGCATCCGGTGCGGCGTAAGGACGGAAGGTTTCCAGCGTGCCTTCGTGGTCGTTGTAGAAAATGGCGCGGTGGAGGCCCAGGGCGCTTGCTTTCGGATTGTCGATGAGGCTGGCGGAGTCGTTGGCGCTCATTTGGAAGACAACGCGCATTTCAAATTCACTCAGCGCTTTTCGGCTCATGGCCCGGTTCACGTTGTTCAGCGTGTCGATGCTCGTGAGGATGTGCATGCCGAGCGCGCTGCCTTCGGTGATGAGGTCGATGAGTTGCGCGCCGGGATTGGCCTCGCTGTCGCTGCCGGAGGAAAAGCTGAAGTCATCTTCGTGGCGGAGTTTCTTAAACTTGTGCAGGCCGTGGATGAAGAGGAAGAGCGCGGGCTCAGTGCCGGTCGTGCGGGCTTTTTGGTCGGCGGCGATTTCGTTCATGATCGCCGGGATGTCGTGTGCGCCAGCGAGGGTGATTTCGTGGCCGGAGGCGGCGATGATTTTTCCGATGAATTCGGAGTCGGGCGTGCCGGCGGCGGCGTTCAGAAGGAAGATGAAACGCGCCGCACCGCGCGGGTGCTCGGCGGCTAGCGCGAGCATGGCCAAGCCGAGCATGGTGAGCGCGGCGTCTTCGCGCTGGCCGACGATGAGGAGGTGATTTCCGCTCTGGCGCTGGAAGACGGCTTCGGTCGGGCCTTTGATGGAATTCGGTGCGCCGAGCCAGGCGCGTGGGGCGGTGGGGATTGTGGCAGACGGAGTTTGGAATGCGGATTCGAGGATCGCGTTTTCCCGGATGTCGGCGGGCGCATTTCCCTCGAACACGATGGGACTGGACGGCTTGACGTGATGCTGCTCGGCGAGCGTGCGGACTTCATCCAGCCACACATCGCGCTCGTCGTCGGGGAGCCAGACGACTTGGAAGGGGCTGTTGCCTTCGATGGCTCCGGCGGCGTCGTTGTAGATGCCTTCGCCGGGGCGCGTGAGGAGGCGCGGCGCGGGATTGCTGTCGTCCATGATGAGGTAGGCGTCGGCCTCGTTGCACTGGAGCGCGACGCGGATGACCATCTGGCCGAGGGTGGCGCGGGCGAGCGAATACGCACCGCCGAGCGTCTGCGAACCGAGCAGCACATGGATGCCAAACGCGCGGCCCTGGCGCACGATGCGATCGAAGAGCAGCGACGCGCCTTGCGCCACCAGGTCGTCTTCCACGAAGAACTCCTGAAACTCATCAATGAGCAGCAGCGAACGCGGCATCGGCTCGGTGCCGCCCGCGCGTTTGTAACCCGCGATATCCTGCACGCCGAGTGCGCGGAACATGTCGCCGCGCCGCTTTAACTCGGCATCGACGCGCTGGAGCACGCTGAGCGCAAACTCGCGATCCGACTCGATGGCGACGACGCGCGCGTGCGGCAGCTTCTTCGTCGCGTAGCACTTGAACTCGACGCCTTTCTTGAAGTCGATGAGGTAAAACTCCACCTGCTCCGGCGAACACGCGAGTGCGAGATTTGTGATGATGACATGGAAAAGCGTCGATTTTCCCGAGCCCGTTTTGCCCGCGAAAAGCGCGTGCTGACGCGTGCCTTTGCCGATGGCGAGATACTGATGTTTCGTCGCGCCGGTGCGCCCGATGGGAATGCGCAACTCGCTCGTGGTATCCAGCGTCCAGCGCTCTTCCTTTGGCGGAGTGATCTGCGCAAATGGAACTTCCACGCGGTTCGAGTCGATGCTGGCCTTGCCGATTTTGTGGACGAGTTCCACCGCGAGGCCGGGCTCAGGTGGCGGATCGAGCACGAGCACGCCACCCGCTTCGAGCTGCTTTTTATTGAGGATAAATTGCTCGCCCTCGCGCCGGATGCAGACGCTGTTTTTCCGCAGCTCATCCGCGACAAAGCCATCCGGCGCAGTCTGCCGCTGATCCCAATGGATGAGCGTGAAAATTCCGCATCGCGGGCCGCTGACGGCGATGCTCTGGAGCCGCTTCACAGCGGTCTCGGAGAAATTCGCGGGAAAGTCCGCGACGACGAGAAACTGGTACTTTTCCGCGATGCTGCCGGCGTGCTCGTTGTATTCCGTGATCGTCGCGTACTCGTTGCGCAGATACATCTGGATCACCTTCTCGATGTGATCGCTCAGCTCGCCGAGCCGCTCCTCGATTTGATCGCGCTGGGTCCAGATGCGGCGATTGATCAAGCTCTCTTCGTAATCGCCGAGATGCATGAGCCCGGCGAAGTTTTGCCCGAGTCCGACCGGGTCAATGATCGTGAAGGCGAGCTTCCCCGGAGGCGTCGTGGAGAGCAGGCGCAGGATCACGTTTTCCAGCGCGCCGATCACCGCCGCGCCGCCCGATTCGTGAGTTTCAAAAAGGAGCGACGCGCGATCCGGGAATGTCAGCGCCAGCGGAATGATCACGCGCGGCGTGCCAGGAATCACGAGCCGCGCGATGTCCTTCGGATTTGAATCGTGGCGCTGGATGAGATTCGCGCGGAGTTCGCCAAATTTTGTGGCCGGGACAAAGTGCGCGGGCGGTTTCCAGTTCTCGACGAGATCGGGGGACCATGCGGGAAACGCCGCCTCCGTCGCCGCATTCATTTCGTCGATCTGGGCAAAAAGGCGGGCGATTTCATCGCTCCATTGCTCTTCGAGCGTCGCCCATCGCAAACCCTCCGTGGCCGTGATCTCCGCGATTTCAGCGGCATGCGCGTCGTTGAATTGCCGCTTGCGCACTTCGGCGTCGGCCTCGATTCGCACGATTCGCGCCGCGCCTTCGGACTTCACGTCAGCGATGCGCGGCGCGGACAGTCCGGCGTTTTTCTTTGAAGCGCGTGGCACCTGCGCTTCGAGTTTCGCCCGCGCCTTGCCTTCAAATTCCTGCCCGACCTCATCCGCACGTTCCCACTGTTTTTGGATCGCGGCGGACGTCTGCTGATAGACGTCTTCCACCCGCTGCCGCTCTTCGACGTAAGCCGACTGCGACGCCGTCGCGCACCGGGCACAAAGTCCCCTCGCCTCCGCGAGCGTCGTCGCGATTCCCGCCGCCGGAGTCTTCGCCTGACCACATCCGATCCGATGCACCGCAAAAACCACGGCGAGCAAAGCCGCGACCACGCCGCCCGCGATCGGCAGCGCATTCCCTTTTCCTCCGAGAAAAATCGCAAGGACTCCGCCCGCCACGACGATGAGCAGGAAGACCGCGATCAGCGGCACGTCGCTGAAACAACGCGGGAGCGCCAGCTTCCGAAACTGCGCGAGCTGCTCATCGGCGCTCGTGATCTTCGCCCGCAGCGCACCGAACATTTCCACGAGATCATCCGGCACCGCATCCGCGCCCGGCTGGGCCGCGCGCAAAATCTTCGTGAGCGCGCCGTATCCGCCAAAAAATTTATGCGCATGCTTTTCCAACGTCCCGAGACTCGCCTGCTGCTCGGAAAGCCGCGCCGCAAAATCCGCCGCGTCGCTGTCCGCCGCCTTCAACCCGGAATCGCGATTTCGTTCCGCATGAAAACGCCGCATTTGCAGCTCGCCCATCCAGCGCCCCTTCTCCGCCTCCGCGCGCTTCGGCAGACTGCGAAAACCGACGACGCCGAGTTGAGCGATCCGCGCCTGTCGCGCGGCATGGAACGCGTTCACCCGCATTTCCTCATCGGCAAAACGCGCCCGCGCTTCCTCCATCTGCGTGGCAAGGCGCGCGTCCGCTTTTTCCACGCCATCGCGCTGTTTGCGATTCGCCGCGCCGCGTTTGCTCAGCAGTTCGCGCGTCAGCGTTTCCTCACGTTTCCCGAAATCCGCGACCGCCTGCTTGAGGGCGACGAGCAAATCGAGACTGCGCGTGACTCGGAGATCGACGCCCCTACTCACAGTCGCTCCGCACCTTTCTCAGCAACACGTCGATCTCCTCCATAGCCGCCCGCGTGCGCGTGATGTATTCGGGAATCATCTCAAGGTAATCCTGCGCGAATTGCTGGCTTTTGACATCGTTCCAATACGCCCGGGTTTGGTCCCACTCGAAAGACAAATCCTTCGCGGCTTGGTAAAGATTGGCGGCGCTTGCACGGGTATTCATGGAGTCGGTGGTGGGGCGGAAGGTTCGGCGTAGGCCTCCAGAGTTTTCTGCGCCTGCACGAGAAAAGTGAGCGCCTTTGGCATGTCGTGATCGAGGTAGAAACGCATGCCTTCGAGACGCTTCACGAGCGGATCGGCGTGGTTGTCGAAATCACGATTCCATTTCTTCAGCATCCGCAATTTTTCCTCCGTCTCCGCCATCGCACGCTTCGCTTTTCGCACTGCTTCCTCCTGCACGATCGTCCGATCCTTCAGGCCGGAAAGCCGTGCGCTGTAAAGATCCGCCTCGGCCTGATCCAGCGTGCGTTTCCGCCGCCGCGCCTCGCCTTCCCAATGCGTCCGCTGCTCCCCTTGCAGCCACTGCCGCGTGCGGCGCACCTCGTCCCCGGCCTCATCCACACAGCGATGCGCGGCGTTGATGAAAACGATGAGGTCCGCGCGAAACCGTTCGAGCGCATCGAGCGATGTGATTTTTGCCTGCTCGGCCATCCTTCAGCGCTGGTCGAGATATTCCTCAATCCGCTGCGCCTTCCGCAGCAGGTAAGGCGTGTGTTTCTCCGAAATCTCCACGAACTTTTTCAGCACCTTCATCGTCACGAGAAACTCCTCCGAAAACTTCTCCGCCTCCTGATCCTGCCACGAACTCCCGAGCGCCGCGAACCGCGCCTGAAGCGACTGCGCCTTCCCCTGCACGTCATCATTGAAACGCTTTAGCTCCTTCGCGAAGCGCCGCACTTCTTCTGGGTCCATGATTGCTTTTGCCATAGAGTGTTTTTGGGTTCGGGGTTGAAAGACGATGACCGTTTCCGGTTCACAATTCAATCAGAGGATCATCCTTTGCCACTGCTCGATTGCATTTTTCCCCACGGCTTCCCACGCTCCCGGCATGCGCAATTCCCTCCTCGCTCTCGCCTTCGTCGCAGCCATCCCTTTCACCATCCGTGCGGAAATCCGCGCCGCATTCGCCGAGCGCGACATCACGCCGGAAGTCGGCATGGAAGTCCCCGGCGGTTACGGCAAAGTCTTTTCCACCCGCATCCACGATCCCTGCAAAGTGCGCGCGTCCGTTTTCGACGATGGCCAGCAAAGCGTCGCGCTCGTCGGTATCGACCTGCTGTTCATCACACGTTCGATCGTGCAGGAGACGCGCGCGGAGATTCAAAAACGCTGCGGCCTCAAAGCGGAGAACATCCTCATCGGCGCATCGCATTCGCACTCCTCCGGGCCGATCGGCATGGTCGAGCCTGGCGACCTCGATGACGCCTCGCCGCTCGTGAAAGAGCTCGCGGAGAAGAAGACCGTCGTCTCCAACCCGCGCTACACCGAGCTGCTGAAAAAGCAGATCATCGACGCCGTCGTCACCGCTTACGAATCGCGCGCCGTCGGCACGATCGGCTTTGGCAGTGGGCGTGAGGACACCGTGGCATTCAACCGCCGCATCCGCATGAAAAGCGGGCTCGCCGCATCGCATCCCGGCAAGGGCAATCCTCACCACGTGAACTTCGCCGGCCCGGTCGATCCCGAAGTTGGCGTCATCGGCTGGTGGAATCCCGACGGCAAACTCACCGGCTGCGTCGTGAACTTTTCCTGTCACGCCACCGCCAACGGCCCGTGGATCACCGCGAACTGGATCTACTACCTGGAGCGCGCGATTCGCGGCTTTTATCCCGACGCGAACGTCGTCTTCCTCCAGGGCGCATGCGGCGACGTGACGCAGGTGAACAATCTCGACCCGCGCGAAAATCCCGAGAGCGATGCGTGGTCGCAATTCGTCGGCGGACGCGTTGGCGCGGAAGCCGTGAAAGTGCTGCTCGGCCTCTCGCAGACCCGCGTCGCCGAGGCGCCCATCGACGCCCGCAGCAAAGTCTGGAACATCGCCCGTCGCGTCCCATCGCCGGATCGCGTGAACGCCGCGCTCGAACTCGCCGCGAAAGACGAAGCGACCGCCGGGCCTGATTGGGTCTGGGCGAAAGAGACCGCGATTCTCGACGCCCTCATCGCGAAACGTCCGAAAGTCGAAGTGGAAGTGCAGGCGATCCAGATCGGCCCGGTGCTCTGCCTGTCGTGCCCCGCCGAGTATTTCTGCCAGTACGGACTCGATTGGAAAAAAGGGAGCGG
>JANLQB010000519.1:0-2339 GCA_031367565.1 Verrucomicrobiota bacterium | reverse complement strand
GATGATGTCGCCGATTTCGCCGCTCTGGATGCGGTCGTGGACTTCGATCATCGCCTTGCTGTGGCGCGACATGAGGCCGACGCCGACTTTCAGGTTTTTCTTCGCCGCCTCGTCGGCGAGGGCGTACATCTTTTTCGCGCTCGCGGCGTCGGCAATGAGCGGTTTTTCCATGAAGACGTTCAGCCCTTTCTCGATGGCATACTGGAAATGCACCCAGCGAAAAGCCAGCGGGGTGGTGAAGATCGCGACGCCGCCGGGCTTCAGCGAATCCATGGCGTGCTTGAAGCCGTCGAAACCGACGAACTGGCGCTCGGCGGGCACGTCCACTTTTTCGGCGTGTTCGGCTTTGATCGTCTTGAGGCTGTTGGTGAGTTTCGCCTGCGAAACATCGGCCATGGCCACGAGCTTGAGAGCCGGACCGGAGACGGAAAGCGCATTGGCGGCGGCGCCGGTGCCGCGTCCACCGCAGCCAACGAGGGCGATTTGGATCGCGTCATCGTTGTCGGCGTGGACGAATGGAATTTTCACTCCAGCGAGCGCGGACGCGACCGCGGCGGTCTTGATGAAGTGACGACGGGAGGTGGGGAGGGCGGGTTCGTTAGGCATGGTGAAATGCTGGCTGGGAAAGCGGGCGGGTGTCAACGCCACGTTGCGGGGAAACGCGTGATGGCGGGTGGGCTACGGGCGCTTCTTGGGCCGAGTCGGGCGCGCTGCGGGCCTGGCTTTTTGCTGCCGCCCTCGCAGCGTCGATGCGGCTTCGCGAGCGAGCAGCGCCACGATCGGGTGCTCCAGTCGGCGCTCGACGGTGATCAGGTGGAATTCCATCTGGCATTCGTCCGTTTTGCCGATCCGCGCGAAGCCATATCGTTCGATCGCCTCTGCGGCCACGATGGTCGGAACGACGGTGATCCCGATGCCTTCCGTCGCGACGATTTTTGCGAAAGCCGCGTCTTCAAACTCCCCGACGACCACTGGCTCGACCTCCACCGTCCGAAACCATTTTTCCAAGTCGCGCCGCAGGGCCGTATTTTGCGTGGGCAGGAGCAAGTGCGCGCCGTGCAGATTGCGGGGAAAGCGCCCCTTCAGCGTTTGCGCAAAAGCCGGTGAGGCACAAAAAGTGACGCCGCTCGCGCCGAGGGTGTGATTGAAGGTTTTGATTTTTGTGCTGGACGGAGGCGGTTCATCGGACAGCAAAACGTCGAGTCGATGCGCCGCGAGCTGGCCGAGTAAATCATCGAGTTTCCCCTCGCGGCAAATGACGTGGACCGTCGGCACCTGCGCGAACACGGGCCGTAGGATGTCGAGGCCGAGCAGCTTGGGGAAAGAGTCCACGATCCCCACATGCAGACGCTGCGTCCGGGTGGACGGCGCGCGGCGGGCGAGGGTGAGCAATTCGCTCCCGAGCGCGAGAATCTCCTCGGCGTAACCATGGATCGTCCGCCCGAAATCGGTGAGCTGGATCGAGCGCCCACTCCGTCGGTAGAGGGTTTCGCCCAGCGCGGCTTCGAGCTGCTTCACCTGCGCGCAGATGGATGGCTGCGAGACGCGCAGCTTTTCCGCCGCGCGGCTGACGCTGCCCTCCTTTGCCACCGCGTGAAAATAGCGGAGGTGATGGTAGTTGAGCCATTCGCTGGTGGATGCGGAGGATTCCATAAAAACTAATGGTAGATGCGACAATGCGTCTTTGTCGAATAATGATCGCGGGCTGAAGATAGGCGCGTCATGAAACTCATCCTTCAACATCGCCACCATCAACCGTCCCCATCCTTCACCGCACTTGTCCAAAAGCAGATCGAATCGCTCAGTGAGGCGCTGCAAATCGACGAGGCCCGCATTCTCATCGAGCGAAGGCTCGATGCCAGCCCTCCCTTCCGCGTCTCGGCGCATCTCGTCACGCCGGGGCCGGATGTCCTGGCCGAAGCCGTCGATCACACGCTGCGCGCCGCGCTGCAAAAGCTGATCGCCGATCTCGAATCGCGCATCGACCACCGGCATCAGAAGCGCGCCCGGCGCAAGCAAAACAACTTCAAGTCAGCCGTTCCTGCCAAGATCCAGGCCCCCGCTTCACGCCACTGAACAACCCGCCCATCACCCACAACCCAATGCCTGATACACCCATGAAAAACTCGAACCCAACTCTGTCTGCTTACATGAACTATGTCTCGGAGGAAGGCATTGACCTTCATCGTTTCGTCGAACACGGCGGACGCCTGCTCGGTCCTCATGATGCAGAACGTATTTCTGCCAACCTCGCCGATCTTCACGAGAAGATCAGCGACGTGCGGGAAAGACACCCGCTGCTCGCGCGTCAACTCACCTTTCTCGCAAGTGTCTTCGAA
>JANLQB010000209.1:0-1797 GCA_031367565.1 Verrucomicrobiota bacterium | reverse complement strand
TGCTGCTTTATCGGGGAATCGCGCGCGGTTTTACCAATGATCAGACCGTCGGCTTCGGCGCGGATTTCAAGGGTCTGCGCACGCTCGCGACCGGCCAAATTCCGATCCCGTTCATCCACGGCTTTTCCATTCCCGCGCCGTGGATTTTCCTGCTCGTCGTCGCCATCGTTGCCGCGATTTTTCTGAATCGCACCATCTACGGTCGCTACATGCTCGCCCTCGGACGGAACGAAGAAGCCGCGCGCTACAGCGGCATCGCCACCGATCGCATGACGATCCTCGCTTACGTCATTTGCTCCGGCCTCGCCGGACTCGGCGGCATGCTTTTCGTGCTCGATGTGAACTCCGCGCAGCCCGTCGATTTCGGAAACTTCTACGAACTTTACGCGATCGCCGCCGCCGTCCTCGGAGGATGCAGCCTGCGCGGCGGCGAAGGCACGATCCTCGGCGTCATCATCGGCGCCGCGCTGATGCAAGTTTTGCGAAACATGATCACGCTCGTGACGACGCGCGGAAACATTGAGTTCGCGATCATCGGCGCGGTGATCCTTTTCGGCGTGATCGCGGATGAGCTGGTAAAACGTTACGCTGCCCAACGCCGCGCTCGGGCATTTGCAGTTGAATGAAACCGCCACGCCTGATTTTTTCCCAAAACCAACCCGCCCCATGAACCATCCACTCCAAACCCTCGCTCTCGCTGTCTCGCTCGCCGCTTCCCCGGCCATCGCGCTGGCGGAAAAACCTACTGTGCAAAAAGATAACTTCGGAAAACTCACCAACGGCGACGCTGTTGAAATCTACACCATCACGAACGCGAACGGCCTGCGCGCGCGGGTGATGACCTGGGGCGCGGGCCTCGTGGAAATGCGCGTGCCGGATCGCGATGGGAAGCTGGCGGATGTGACGCTCGGCTTTGACAAGCTGGACAGCTACCTCACGCGGCATCCGTATTTCGGCACGACGACCGGACGGTATGCGAATCGCATCGCGAAAGGCGCGTTCACGCTAGATGGGAAGAATTACACGCTTGCGATCAACAATGCGCCGAACCATTTGCACGGTGGTTTGAAGGGCTTCGATATGCGGAACTGGAAAGGCGAGGCGCTCGCGAACGGCGTGCGCTTTTCCTACACGAGCGCGGATGGCGAAGAGGGTTATCCGGGGACGTTGAAAGTAGCGATCACTTACACGCTGACGAATAAGAACGAACTGCGGCTCGACTACGAAGCGACGACGGACAAGGCGACGGTCGTGAACCTGACCAATCATGCCTACTGGAATCTCGCGGGAGCGGGTGCGGGCGACATCTTCGATCACGAGCTGACGTTGCATTCGTCGAAGCTCACGGCGGTGGATGAAACGAGCATTCCGACCGGGAAAATCGAGGCGACTGCGGGCGGCGCAATGGATTTCACGCAGGCAAAAGCGGTGGGGAAGGATTTCGCGAAAGTGCCGGGTGGATACGATCACAACTACGTGATCGATCAGGCCAAACCGGGCGCGCTGACGGTGGCGGCGGAAGTGCGCGAGCCGAAGAGTGGGCGCGTGATGAAAGTCTCGACGACCGAACCGGGCATCCAGTTTTACACGGGCAATTTTCTGGATGGCTCGGTGATCGGGAAAGGTGGCATCGCTTACAAAAAGAACTACGGGCTCTGCCTCGAAACCCAGCACTATCCTGATTCCCCAAATCAACCCGAATTCCCCACCACCGTGCTGCGCCCCGGCGAGACTTTCCGGAGCACGACCGTCTATGAGTTTTCCGCAAAATGACGCCTGAAACACCACCGCCCGGCG
>JANLQB010000494.1:0-1661 GCA_031367565.1 Verrucomicrobiota bacterium | reverse complement strand
ACGAACCCGCCGCTACCCTTTGAAGAATTCGCGGCACGAAGCCTTCCCAACCACCAACCCACTCACCCGCCCGGCCTGCGGCCAACTTCCCTCCAAGGTGCGTCATGGAGCGCATTCAGGAATCTCGACTTATTTCGCAGTCCCTTACACGAGCACCAACTCGCGCTGACCGTGCGCGATTTCGTGGAGGATCGGGACGTTGAGGATGTCTTCGAGCATGCCGCGATTCGTGATCCCGGCGACGTCCCTCTCCGTGGAAGTCGTGTGATTCAGAATGATGCCGGCGCATTCGCAGCCGCTCGCGCGGACGGATTCGACGGTGAGCAGCGCGTGGTTGAGCGCGCCGAGTTTGTTGGCGACGACGATGGCAACCGGGAGTGCGAATTCTTTCGCCAGGTCGCTGATGAAAAAGTCGCGTGCGATCGGGACGCGCCAGCCGCCGACGCCTTCCACGATAAGGGATGGGTGCTCGGAGCGGAGGCGCGCGAAAGTTTCGCGGATGAGCGCGAGGTCAATTGCGCGGTTTTCGATCATCGCAGCGGTGTAAGGCGCGGCGGGGGTGCGCAGCCAGACGGGGTTCACTTCGTTGAGGGAAATCGCGGAGTCGCAGGCGGCATGGAGCGCTTCGCCATCTCCCCGGTCCCCGCAGCAGATTGGCTTCATGCCGACGCAATCAAGGCCCGATTTTCGCAAAGCCCGGACGAGGAGCGAGGCGACGAAGGTTTTCCCGACGTTTGTATCCGTGCCGGTCAGGAAAAGATTCATGTCTAAAGGCCGATTTCTTCCTGAATCATCCCGGCGATGCGATCGGCCTGCGCGTTGATCGCGGTGCCGTCGCGGCCTTCGATGAGCAGGCGGATTTTGGGCTCGGTGCCGCTGTAGCGCAGCAGCACGCGGCCCGCGCCGTTGAGCGATTGCTCGGTTTCTTCCACGAGCTTCAGGACGCCTGGGAGTTGTTCGAGCGGTTTCTTTTCGCGGACTTTCAGGTTCCGCTGCGCCTGCGGATATTTCGCGAGGCACTTCTTGAGTTCGCTCAGGGGCTTTCCGGTTTCCATCATCACGCGCAGGATTTGCAGCGCGCTCACGATGCCGTCGCCGGTCGTGTTGAAATCGCGGAAGATCATGTGCCCGCTTTGTTCGCCGCCGACATTCAGGTCGTCCTTCATCATCGCTTCGATCACGTAACGGTCACCGACATTGGTGCGCAGCACTTTGCCGCCCGCGTTTTCGAGCGTCTCGTTCAGGCCGTAATTGCTCATGACCGTGGCCACGAGCGTGTTCTGCGCGAGCTTGCCGCGATGCAGGAAATCGAGCGCGGCGATGGCCATGATTTCGTCGCCGTCCACGATGTCGCCGTTCTCGTCGCAAAGGATCGTGCGATCCGCGTCGCCATCGTGTGCGATGCCGATCTGCGCCCTCGTCTCGCGCGTCACGCGCTGGATTTCCTCGGGATAAGTCGAGCCGCAATCCTTGTTAATGTTGCGACCGTTCGGCGTGTTGTTCACGACCACGAGATCGGCGCCGAGTTCGCGCAAAATGTACGGGCTCGATTTGTACGACGCGCCATTTCCCACATCGAGCGCGATGCGCAGATTTTCGAGCGTGAGGCCGCGTGGAAAGCTGGCTTTTGCAAACTCCACGTAACGCCCGAGCGCGTCGTC
>JANLQB010000235.1:0-16010 GCA_031367565.1 Verrucomicrobiota bacterium | reverse complement strand
TTCGGGCGCAGCCGCGTGAGCGTGCCCTCGACGACGGCGTCGCGCAGTGCGCGGCCCTGCTCGCGGAGTTGGTTGATGAAGCTGATGAGCATGATGCCGTTCAGCACCGCGATGCCGCTCAGCGCGATGAAGCCGACCGCGGCGGAAATCGTGAACGGCAGCCCGCGCGCCCACAGCGCGAAGATGCCGCCCGTGACGGCGAGCGGCACGCAGAGGAAGATGAGCGCCGCCTGCCGCAGCGAGCCGAAGCTGAGGAAAATCAGCACGAAGATGAGCGCGAGCGCGAGCGGCACGACGATGGTGAGCCGTTGCTTCGCCTCGACCAGATTTTGAAACTGCCCGCCGAACTCGAAGTAGTAGCCGTCGGGAAATTTCACCTTCTCGCGTAGCGCGTGCGTGGCCTCGGCGACGAACCCGGCGGTGTCGCGCCCGCGCACGTTGATGAGGATGCTCACGCGGCGCTGCGTGTCCTCGCGGGCGATTTGCACGGGCTGTTCGATGAGTTTCACCTTTGCGACCTGGCCGAGCGCGAGCAGGCCGCCCTGCTCGGTGCGGAGCGGCAGGCGCTCCATCGCGGCGAGGTCGTTGCGGCGCTCGTCGGCGAGGCGCACGACGATGGGCGTGCGGCGGATGCCTTCGATGAGCGTGCCGACTTCCTTCCCGGCGAGCGCGGTTTCCACGAGGCGGTTGAGGTCGTCGGCGTGGACGTTGAATTTCCGCAGCGCCTCGCGGTCGGGCTGAATCTCGACCATTGGATTTTTGCCGATGCTGTCGAACTCCGTCTCGCCGCCGCCGGGAATCGCCACGAGCACCTGCCGCACTTCGCCCGCGAGGCGTTCCATTTCGTCGTAGGTGTCGCCGAAAATTTTGCAGACGAGGTCGGCCTTTGCGCCGGCCATGATTTCGTTGAAGCGCAATTGAATGGGCTGCGTGACGAGCACGTTCTGCCCCGGCACCTGGTCGAGCAGCGCCTTGCGCATCATCGCGCCGAGTTGCTCTTTCGTGAGGCCGCTGCGCCACTTCTCGCGCGGCTTCAGCATGATGTAGGTGTCGCTCACGTTCGGGTTCATCGGGTCGGTGGCGACTTCGGCGGTGCCGATGCGCGAGAAGATTTCCTTGATCTCCGGGAACTCGCGCCGCAGCACGGCCTCGCTCTGCTTTTGCAAATCGAGCGACGACGACAGCCCCGCGCTGCTGCTGCGGATGAGCTGGAAGGCGAAGTCGCCCTCGTCGAGCTGCGGGATGAACTCCGAGCCGAGCCGCGCGAAGACGAACAGCGAACAGCCGAACAGCGCGAACATCGGCAGCACGACGAGCCAGCGAAAGCGCAGGCCGAAGGTGAGCAGCGGGGTGTAAATCCGCTTCGTGAGCGCGACGAGCCAGTTGTCCTTCTCCCGAATCTCGCCGCCGAGCAGGAACGAGCACAGGACCGGCATCAGCGTGAGCGCCAGCACGAGCGAGCCGCCGAGCGCGAGCATCACGACCAGCGCCATCGGTTTGAACATTTTTCCCTCGATGCCCTGAAGCGCGAGGATGGGCAGATAGACGACCGTGATGATGAGCACGCCGAAGAACATCGGGTTCGCGACTTCCTTCGCCGAACGCAGCACTTCCTTCGCGCGTTCGGCGGCGGTGAGGCGGCGCCCGAGCGCGTGCTGCCGCTCGCCGAGATGCCGCACGATGTTTTCCACCATCACGACCGCGCCATCGATGATGAGGCCGAAATCAATCGCGCCGAGGCTCATCAAGTTTCCGCTCAGCCGCCACTCGACCATGCCGGTGATGGCAAAGAGCATCGAGAGCGGGATAACGAGCGCGACGATGAGCGCCGCGCGCCAGTTCCCGAGCAGCGCGAAGAGCACGACGACGACGAGCAGCGCGCCCTCGGCGAGATTCGTTTCGACCGTGCGAATCGTGCGGTTCACGAGGTCGCTGCGGTCGTAGAGCGCGCGGATGACCACGCCCTCCGGCAGCTTTTCCTGAACGTGCGCGAGCTTGGCGCGGACCGCCTGCGCGACGAGCCGCGAGTTTTCACCTGCGAGCATGATGGCTGCGCCGACGAGCGCCTCGCGCCCGTCGTCGGTGCTCGCGCCGGTGCGGTAGTTCGCGCCGATGCCGACGGTGGCGACTTCGCCGAGCAGGATGGGCTTCACGCCGCCCGCGAATTTCAGCGGCAGCTTTGCGATTTCATCGAGCGACGTCACGCGGCTCGCGGCGCGCACGATGAGTTGTTCGCCGCCAATCTCGACGTAGCCGCCGCCCGCATTGCGCGTGTTTTGCTCCACGATTTTCGCGAGCACATCGAGCGACAGTCCCGCCGCCGCGAGCCGCGCCGCGTCGGGCTGGATGACGACCTGCCGCTCGTAGCCGCCGCTCGTATTTACCTCGGCGACGCCCGGCGTGCCGCGCAGCAGCGGCTTCACCTGGTATTCCTGAATCTGCCGCAGCGCCATGAGCTGCTCCTCGCGCGTCGCTGGCTTATGTGGCGCGTCGGCGGTGTAATCGAGCGCGTAGTAAAAAATCTCGCCCAGGCCCGTGGCGATGGGCGCGAGCTTCGGCGAAAGGCCGGGCGGCAGTTCGTCGAGCACGCCTTGCAACCGCTCCGTCACCAACTGCCGCAGGCGATACAAGTCCGCGCCGTCTTTGAAAGTCATCGTGATTTGCGAGAGGCCGAACTTCGACAGCGAGCGCAGTTCCACCATCTCGGGCAACCCCGCCATTTCACTTTCGATGGGAAAGGTGACGAGCTTCTCGACTTCCTCCGGCGCGAGCGCGGGCACGGCGGTGTTGATTTGCACCTGCGGATTCGTGATGTCCGGCACGGCATCAATCGGCAGCCGCGACGCCGCCCACAGGCCGACGCCGATGAGCACGAGCGTGGCGAGCAGCACGGCCGCGCGCTGCCGCATCACGAGTTCGAGAAGTCGGTGCAGCATGGCGTCAATGGCCGCAGGAGCAGGCTTTGCCGCCGCGCAGGACTTGGAGTTCCGCGAGCCACAGCGACATCACGGGCGAGACGACGATTTGGTCGCCCGCGTAAAGGCCGTCCGTGATTTCCGCGTGCTCGTCGCCCATCGCGCCGACTTTCACCGGCGTCCGCACGTAGAACTCGCCGTTCACCGCATAGACGAAATTTCCCTCCGCCGTTTTCAGCACCGCCGAACGCGGCACGGCGGTTACGGCGTCGCCTTCCGGCGTGTGGAAAGTGGCGAGCACGCGCTCGCCGATTTCCAGCGGCGACGACGTTTCCACCGTCAGCTCGAAATCGCCGAGCGTCTGGTAAGGCGCTTTTTCGATACGTTTCACGGTGCCGCTCATGCGCGGCGCATCGGCGGTGCGCAGCTCGACTTCCATCCCGGTCTTCACGAGCGCGCCTTGCTCCGCGGTGAGCCAGCCGGACGCCTCACTCGCCGTCGCCGCGAGCGCGACTTTCTGCAATCCACCGCCGCCCGCCATGACGTGCAGCGCGACGGTGAAAGACGGTGCGACCTTCGCTTCGCCGACCTCTGCGACTTTCAACGCGATGGCTTTTTTCATCGTGTCGGTGAGTGAAAGGCCCGCGTCCTTTTTGAACTGCGCGCCATTCTCCGGCGCTTGTTCGTGGGTTGCCGCAGTGGGTTTCTGGCAGGCCGCGAGCGCGGCAGCGGTGAGGATGAGGGCGAGAACCTTGAGCGTCGCGGCTCTGGCAGCCCGGAGGGCTGAACGGAAATTAGCCGGGGGTGAAGCGAGGCACGAGCGCAACCCCCGGAACAGATCGAAATCGGGACGCACCCCGGCAGGGGTGCTGGAATTCTCCACCGCCCCTGCTGGGGCGGAGCGTTCTTTCGTAGCAATCCGGGGGTTGGCACCCCCGGCTAATTTCCGGCAAGCCTCCGGCTTGGCAGACGCGGGTTCTGGCATGGGGAGCGGTGTTTTCATTTGGTGAGTTTAGTTCCCGTGAGCAGTTCGATTTCGGCCTGCGCGTTCAGCGCGTCGGCCTGCGTGGCGTAGATGGCTTCGAGAGCTTCGAGGTAGCTCGACTGCACTTCGAGGTAAGTGGCGAGCGGCACCGCGCCGAGGCGGTAGTGGCGATCCGCGAGCGCGGCGGCTTCGCGCAGTTGATCGGCAACTTTCGGATTCCAGCGCGCCATTTCCGTGCGGTGCAATTCGTAAGCGGCGGCCTGTTCGCGGATCTTCCGCTCCACTTCGCGTTGCGAAAGCCGCAGCGAAGTCTGCGCCTGCAACTCGCGCGCTTTCGCCGCCTCGATGTTGCCCGTATTGCGATTCCACAGCGGCAGCGGCAGCGACACGCCGACGCCCGCGACTGTTTCCTTGTCCGCCGCTTTCTCCCGCGAAAACTGCGGCCCGACCGTGACACTCGGCCACGCTTCGTTTTCCGAAAGCCGCACCTTGAAGCCCTGCTGCGCGAGTTCGATTTCGCGTTGCCGCAATTCAAAATTCCCGCGCGCCGCGCGGCGGATGAGTTCTTCGACGCTCGCAAGGTCCGCGAAATTCAGCGTCGCATCCGCGATCGCGAGCGGCATCTGGATCGGCAGGCCGCGGAGTTGGTTGAGTTCAAAAAGCGCGCTCTGCGCTTCCCGCGCCGCTTCGCTCGCCGTGCGCCGCAGCTTGATGACCGACGCCTCAATGGCGCGCGTTTCGAGGAGCGGGGTCACGCCTGCCGGTTCGCGCTGGACGAGCGTGGCGACGAGTTCCTCGCCCCGTCCCGAAACCTCGCGGGTGGCCTCCGCCCGGCGTTGCGAAGTGAACAGCGCAAACGCCCGCTTCCGCACCTCCGCCGCGAGGGCCGCGCGGAATTGATCCAACCCCGCATCGGCAAGCTGCACCTGCCGATCCGCGATGGCCTTGCGCAGCGAGACGCGCCCCGGCCATTCAAACCTCTGCTGCACCGACACTGCCCACGCCGTCCCTTCCGCCGCGACATCCCCGCGCACCCGCTTGCGCCCGAAGTCGCCGGACCCTTCGGGATTCGCCCAAGCCCCCGCCGCCTTGCGTTCGCCTTTCGCGGCGGCGATCTCGGCTTCGTAAAATTTGAGTTCAGGATTGTCCGCGAGGGCCTGTGCGACGAGCGCCTCGAGCGTGATCGCAGCGGTCGGCTTCGGCTCCGCCGCGAGCAGCGGCAGAGCGGCGAGGAGTGGAAAAAGAGAGCGGAATATTTTCATGCAAAAAGGAAGTGGGAGTGACAGAGCGAGACGGCATAACGAAGCGCCACGGCACGCGAAAACGCGCCGCCAAGGGGAGAGCCCGAATCCGAAGGGATTCGACGCTTAGGCCACGAGCGAAGGCCCGCGCACCGGCAGAGCCTTCGTCATCACTTCACCCCACGGCGGAGGCGGAATCGCTGCCGGATCGGGCGCAGGAGCACGAACTTCGTCCATCGCGACGGCCACCAGCCGCCGCATCAACGCTGCAAAAACCTCATCCTCGGTCCACACCGGCGCAGGCAGGGCGAGCGGGACCAGCGAGGCCAGATTCGCCCCGGATTCCAGCGTCGCGCACGATGCGCAGCCCTGGCCATCGCAGGGCAATTCGCGATCCGATTTGCCGGGCGGGTGCTCTTGTTCGCAGCACTTCTCCACTTCGCCCGGAAACGCCGCCGCGATGAGGCAGCGATTCGAGCCCCCCACGAAAAGCAGGATAAGAAAGACCGCGAGAGTTGAGCGAATAAGTCGCATGGGGTGAAGCGTGGATACTCGCAAACGCGGATTTGGCAAGCGCCAGAGCGTCGGCCATTCATTGATGAAGCTGACCAAAGACACGACTTCCCGGCTCGTCGCGGCAACTCGAAATTGCCGGTAAGCTGCCGCGTTCCCACCTGCCTGCCGAGCCATCGGGTGACGCGCGCGAAGAGAGGGCTGGAATGCCTTCCCGCAGAGGCGCGATCCGGGAAAATGCGGAGCTTTTCCGAAGCGATGCGGAGAAGGCATTTGGAAGCGGGCTTAGTCTGTATTCCTATGAGTGGGAAATCAGAAGGCGTGCCCACGGAAAGCTGCGTGTGCGCGCAGTGCCATCAAACGACCGCAGGGAACGACATTAAAGGCGTCGGCTTTGACAAACATCATTTGAAGTAGCCATGAGCCCAACAGAAACCGCGAGCCACCCTTTCCAGTTGCAGCGCCTTGGAGTGGTAATGGAGCCGGAGCCGGGCAATCCGATGGAGGCGGAAGGCGTGTTGAACCCGGCATCGGCGCGCGGTCGCGACGGGCAGCTCTATCTCTTTCCCCGGTTGGTGGCGCGGGGCAATTACTCGCGCATTGGCATTGCGCGGGTGCGCTTCAACGACGCTGGCGACCCGGTGGGTGTCGAGCGAATGGGCATCGCGCTGGAGCCGGAGGCCGATTACGAACTGCGACCCGGCGGCGGCGGTTGCGAAGACCCGCGCATTACTTTCATCGAGCCGCTCCAGCGGTATGTGATGACTTACACGGCGCTTTCATCCCGGGGGCCACGCATCGCGCTGGCCATGTCAGAAGACTTGTTGCGCTGGGAGCGATTGGGGCTGGCGACCTTCATGCCTTATGAGGGCGTGGACTTTAACGAGGTCGCGAATAAAGACGCCTTGCTCTTTCCCGTGGCCATCCCCGACCCGGACGGCAAACCTTCAATGGCGCTCATCCATCGCCCGCTCTTTCCAGGCACCGGGCCAGACGAGACACTTCACTGCCGGGTTCCGCGCGTGGTGGATATTCTGCGGGAAAGCATCTGGATTTCCTATCACTCGTTGGTCCATGAGGTCTGCGAGAAACATCATCACCTCTGCCACTTCGATTCGCACCGGCGGCTGGCCTGTCCGGTCGCGGCTTGGGAGCAGTTGAAAATCGGCGGCGGAACTCCGCCAATCCTGACGCCGCAAGGATGGCTGTTCCTCTATCATGGGGTGTGTGAGGCGTTGAGCGAGTCTGATGCGGCGCGCAGGCTGAGTTACTCCGCAGGGCTCCTCTTGCTGGATGAGAAACACCCTCATCTTATCCGCTACCGTTCGCCCGAACCCATCCTGACGCCGGAACTGCCCAAAGAGCGCGAGGGCCTCGTGCCCAATGTCGTCTTTCCGACCGCGATTGACCGTCGGGACGACTTAGCGCAGCCGGGCCGCTTCGACGTTTACTATGGCATGGCGGACTGCCGCATCGGCGTGGCGCGACTGGACTTGCCGGAGCATCTGCCGGCTTCAACAGACATCACTGAATGAAAACCCGCCCACTGAGGGGCCGCCGCTTTCGGTTCTGCGGCGTTTCTCTTTTGGTGGAAAAATCACCCGCCTCGCGCGGGGCACGCGGGCCGTGGGGCAGTGCGCGCCTTCTGCTTTCGGGTGTGAAAGCGAACGCGCTCCGTGCGAGCGAAGCCTTGGACGTGTGCGCGCCGCACCGTGGCCGCATGCAACCGGGCCTTGGCCCGGTGCAACGCCGGGCTGCCGCGTGCGAGCGGAGGTTTCGGCGCGTGCGAGTTCCCCTTTGCTCCGTGTCAATCGCCCCTTGGGCGTGTGTCAGCCGGGCCTTGGGTGCGTGCGAGATGACCCTTGGGGCGTGTCAATTCACCCTTACCCGGTGCAAATCGCCCCTTCGCCTCTGTCCATTCACAGAAAACCGCTACTGACTGCCCAGAGCAGCCCCGCACGCCGGATATTAGCTGGGAGTCGAGCGAGCCCAAGCGAGCGACCACGCAGAGAACCCCATTAAACGTGCCCCTGTTTTGTCCGAAACCCGGCCAGTTCGGTGCAGTCAACTAACTGGTCGAGAGTCTTCAGGGTGAAAACCTTTCCGCGAGTTGCCAGTAGCAACTTCTTCATGTCCTCGCGGCGCACGCTGAAACCCCGGCCCGCGATGCAGGCAATCACTTCAAACTTCTGACGTCCGTCGGAAAGCATGCTGATCGAATTCAAGTGCTGAATGCGCGTCACCTTATCGCGCGCTGTGCCGTCGTCTTCGGTAAGCTTCGCTTCAATGATGACCTTGGGATTGAATTCATCCGGTATGATGAAGTCCGGTGCTTGGTCGAACCCTGCGATACGCTCGGCCCGTCGAGTCTTGCGAAAGCTGATGCCGGCGCGGCTGAGGACTTCTTCGATTGCCGATTCAAGGCCATCACCGACCAATTCGCTAACCGAGTCCCGATGTCCGGCAAACGGACGCCCGAGAAACCGCTCGTAGAGCAGCATGGCGTATGGCGCACCCATGCCAGCTAAATTCTGCAGCGCGTTCAAGCCGCCAACGGTATCGGCCTTCTGCAAACGATGAATCGTGCCGTCAGGTGTTGGGGGACAGCCTTGCACCAACAGACCGCACGCAGAAACGACCATCGCGGCAAGGCGCTTACCTGCGACCCCATCAAGATTCAGCGGCTTCAGTGGGTGCGTGCGAGCTTTGCGATCAAGGGTTCGCGCGAAACCCTGAGTTACAGGTTCGCCGATGCGTTGAGCCGTGACGTAAGCCAACTCAGATGGCGTGAAGCCGAGCATCGAGCGGAGAACGATCAGGCAAATTGGAAAGCGAGAAACAATCGGCAGGACCTTCTCGGGATCGAGTTCAGCAAAGCCGACGGTAACTCTCTTCAACTCCTCGTAGCCGCTGACAAAATCGGAATACTCAACGAAGCCCTCACCCTTCGGCATGATGAGAAACTCCGATGCGAGGCTCGAAAATACCGCATCCACGAAAGGCTCGGGCGTGGCGATGACTTCGTCGAAAGCTACTTCAAAAGGGTATTTCATCTATTTGATCCGGTGATTCGCAGACAGTCCATGCTTGTTGGGCAGCGGCGGTGCCAAAATCGTCGCCTAGCGCGAGGATAACCGCTTCAACTCCGCCGAAGTTATCAACCCACTGAGTTGCCTGTGCGAGCTTGGCTGTTGCTGACTCATGACGCCGCCATTCGTGGCGCAGATTCCAAACGGCCAGCCGGACGAGGTGCCCGAAGATGACGCAGCGAATGTCACCTTTCGTCGGTTTGACATCGCCTTCGATAAGTTGCTGCACGTTCTCGCGAACGAGATCCGCCAGTGCCGACGGAGAGGTCACGAGCCAGCGGCGAGGGACACGTCCCGTCGTGCGACACACGAAAACGGTATCCACGATGGATGAACCGGTGCCATTGATATGAATCGAAGCGCCCATCTCCGCCGGGCACGGCAACGAGCCTGAACAAACGAGGTTCGCATCTAGGATCGCCACAACCACGGGCATGTAGGCATCGAGTCGATTGTGATGGTAGGTGAAGGCCAGCGGGCGTCCGGCTTTTAGGGATCGAGCCGACTTGAGGAAGGTCGCGCCCAAGCCTTCCGTGAAGTGAGCGAGGTCACGACCCATGCTGACGTTGCCGGTTAATTCGTTCGCATGACGGGTACTCAGGCCGTCGAATTCACCGTGAGGAAGACCCGCAAGCTTGCGGAGCCAAACGAAACAGAAATCCATCAACTCCGCATATTGGACGTTGCCGAAATAGGGCGGGTCGGTGAACACGGCGTCGAACTCGCCGGTTCCGAGTTTAGCCTCCGTCGCATCGCCGCAACGCAAGTCGATCTCGCGGGTTTCGAGAGGGCGGGTGCCATTGCGCTGCTCGCCGATCCATTCGCCGGGCATCAGCACTTTCACCTTTCGTCCTCTCTCCATGCGAATCTCAAATGGCCGGTCGCAATAGCGTTTCGCCTTGGCGAATTTCTCGATCATGTTTAGCCAGCCCCCGCTGCCCACCGGTGTCCCGCGGCTGGGATGTTCGATTCCGAGGAGGTTCGATTCGCACTGGACGAGTCCGACCGGGAAGCCATGCACTGAAAAGACATCGAGTGACTTCAGCGCCATCGCGTCGTAGCGGCAGAGCATGTTCTGGTAGCGGAGCAGGTCGGAGAGATTAGTCGCGAGCGCTTCGCGAATACTTTGGTTTTCCACCTTGGAAATCAGGCGGCAACTATGCTCAAGCCCGAGCAATTGCCGCGAGCTGAACATCTCGCGGTAATGTGCGTAACCCCATCGGTGAAGGCGCTCGGTCTCGTCGCCGTTGGGAATGGCATCTTCGGGGATGAATTGAGTGCGGGACTTGCGCAATCGGCGTTCGGCATCTTCTACCTTCGCGAAATCGGCAGCGTCGGGACGTTTGAAAAGTCGACCCTTGGCCCCGGCGCACGGTTCGCAGTGATATTCGATAGCGAACAACCGGTGCTCCGGGACCGTCCCGTTGCAGTATCGGTTTTCGGCTCCGCAATGCCGGCAGAGAACATGGTTTCTCCGAGCTGTGAATCGCGTCGTGTGTTCGTGGTAGCAACTCGGACATGGGGACGGGTATTTCCGATCATCAGTCTCGTAAAGATCGCCGCAGTGCCCACACACGATCACGTTCTTGGGGTGCCGCACATCCTCGGCGAGCAGGTAATTTGAAAACAAATCCACGGATTCGCCGCAGCTCGTGCAGGGCTGGGACTTCACCCAAAGGAAATATTTCACCTGCGCGTTTTCATTGCCGCAGCGCACACAGCGAGTGCGATACAGTTCGCCCACCTCTCGTTCCAGAGCCGTGCGAATTCGCACGGCTTCGCGCACGTATTCGTCCACGTCGAGCGAGCCCAATTCTTGTCGAACCACCCACCACGACATCGGGTTGATGTCGCAACCGGTGACGGAGCACCCAAGTCGGTTCGC
This sequence comes from Verrucomicrobiota bacterium, assembly GCA_031367565.1. GTDB lineage: Bacteria > Verrucomicrobiota > Verrucomicrobiia > Chthoniobacterales > Chthoniobacteraceae > JANLQB01. The sequence goes on along the minus strand of JANLQB010000235.1, from coordinate 5,382 downwards.
CTCAACCATCGTTGTGCCGCCACCCATGAACGGATCGAAAATGCGGGTGCCCTTCAATGAGTGTCCGCGGTAGTAGCTCTGCCAAACTGGTTCATCGACAAACTCCGACAAAAGGAGTGCCCGAAAAAGCGTTCCAGGTCGTCGTGCGAACCATTTATGCACGGCGATGATCGGCCGGTAATTCTGTTGAATCTGCTTTTCACGCAGAGCCAGCCCGGCGACGAACGGAATATCAAAATGTCGCTCAATCATTGCGCCGCCGACTTTACGGCACGCACTCCCCAATGGAAGCGATTCACGCCACAAGGGTATTCTTTTGTCACTTGCGCCTCAGGCGTGCTCTCATTTCTTCCGCTGGCCGTAGTTGCCATCGAGCAAACCGCGGAAGGAGAGGTCTTCGTCGAGGTCGGGCCAGTGCAGGCCGAAGGGGGAGATTTCGATGTGGTTCAACTGCGCCGGGGTGCCGCGCGCGAGGCGGGGATTGCCGGCCACCGGGAAGCGGATTTCGCGTCCGCTTTCCATGCGGACGATGATTTCGCCGACGGCGAAGGCGGCGGTGCGGGCGGTGTCAGTCAAGGGGCTCATGCCAGTGCGGGATGATAAGGTCGCGCTGCTGTTCCGCAAGTTGCTCGGCTTTGGAAAGCTCGGCCACTTTCAATCCGTGCGATTCGCGCAGTGCCACCGCGTCTTCGACATCGAAGACGGCTTCGCCGCCGCCTTTGCGCACATGGACGTGAATCGGGCGGGGGTCATTGCTGTAGAAGAAGAACTTGAAGCCGTCCTTTTCAAAAATGGTCGGCATATCAATCGGTGCCGGTGCGATTACGGATTCGGCTTCGGTGGCTGTGGCGCGGGCGCGGGTTTCTTCGCCCGCGTCGGCGCACGCTCGATGTGACTCGCGCTGTCCGACGCGCGCTGTCCGACGCGCGGAGCTTGTCGGGGTTGCGCGCGGATCTGTGGTGCATGATGGAGTCGAGCCGGTGAATTTTCTTGCGGGGGGGCCGCGTGGAAAATGCCGGGGCGCGCTCTTTCTGCCAAACGGCAAATGGCGCTTCATGCGGAAGGCGTTTCGCTTTCGTTCACGGGAAAGATCGCGGACATTCGCCCGCCATGACTCACCGCGATTTTGCCAATGCGCTCGTCGCATGGCGTGCGCCGGGGAAATGCGCAGCTTTTCCGAAACGATGCGGAGAACGGATTGGGAAGCCGACTTAGGCTGGGGGTGTCGCGGAATGAAATCCGTGGCCTTGGCTTTTACAAACACGACTGAATGAAAGAGCCAATCTGCGGAATGACCGTCGAGCCGGAGTCCGCTCCGCACGGGGAGCGCAACGGGCAGACGTTTTATTTTTGCAGCGAGGACTGCCGGGGAAAATTTCTGTCTGCGTGTCCGGAGATTCGTTCATCCGGCCCTTGTTCCATTGTGATCTTTGGCGCGTCTGGCGATCTTACTCGGCGCAAGCTCATCCCTTCGCTCTACAACCTCGCGGCGGATGGCATCCTGTCGGATGACTTCGCCATCATCGGCGTCGCGCGGCGCGAATGGACTCGCGAGGTTTTCGTCCAGCAGTTGCGGGACGCGCCGCCGGAATTTGCCACGCGGAAAGTGGACCCGGCCCTGTTCGCGAAGTTCGAGGAGCGCATCCACTTTTGCCAGGGGTCGTTCGACGAGCCGCAGACCTACGAGAGGCTCAAGGTGCTTTTGAGCGCATGCGAGAAGCAGCACCGCACGGGCGGGAATGTGCTGTTCTATTTGTCGGTGCAGCCGGTTTCCTTTGCCTCGATCGCGCAGCAATTCAGCGTGCACGGCTGGTGACGGAAACGCGCACGGCCTGGCGGCGCGTCATTATCGAGAAGCCGTTTGGTCGCGATCTGGCATCCGCCCGCGAACTGACCAGCGCGTTGTCGAGCGTGCTGCGCGAGCAGCAAATCTATCGCATGGATCACTATCTCGGCAAAGAGACGGCGCAAAACCTCCTCGTGTTCCGGCTCGGCAACAGCATGGTCGAGCCGATTTGGAACCGCCGCTATATTGACCGCTTCGAGATCACCGTCGCGGAGACCATCGGGATCGAAGGCCGCGGCGCGTTCTATGAGACGGCCGGCGCGTTCCGCGACGTGATGCAGAATCACATGTTCATGCTGCTCGCCCTCGTGGCGATGGAACCGCCCACGTCGCTCGCCGGTGAAGCCGTCCGAAACGAGAAAGTGAAGGTGCTCGAAAGTATGCGCGTGCTGAAGCCGGAGGACGTGTTGCGCGACACGGTGCGCGGACAATACGGGCCGGGGATGATTCAGGAGAAACCCGTCGCTGCCTATCGCGACGAACCGCACGTCTCGCCCGCTTCCAATGTCGAAACCTTCGCCGCAATGAAGCTGTGGGTGGACAACTGGCGCTGGGCTGGCGTGCCGTTTTATCTGCGGTCGGGAAAGCGACTCTCGCGCCGCGTCACGGAGATCGTCGTGCGTTTCAAAAGTCCGCCACTTTCGCTGTTTGAAGGCACGGACTGCGATCCGCTGGGGCCGAACTTGATGATCATGCACATCCAGCCGGAGGAGGGAATCACCCTGCAAATGCGGTCCAAGACGCCCGGCCCGACGATTCACACGCAGGCGGTCGCACTCGACTTCGACTACTCGCAATTCGGCTCGGTCGCTGCGACCACCGGCTACGAAAAACTGCTCTACGACTGCATGGCCGGCGACCCAACGCTGTTCCATCGCGCCGACATGGTGGAAGCGGCATGGAAGATCGCCGACCCGATTCGCAGCGTGTGGGATGAAAACCCGTCGCGGGATTTTTCTAACTACGCTCCAGGAACGTGGGGACCACCGGAAGCGGGACGCCTTTTGGAGCGCGACAGCCATCATTGGTGGACGACATAGCTTTTCGATAGAGCCAGCCCTCGGGGGCTACTGCGGGATCGAGCACCGCGCGCGAAGAGGAGCTTCGAGCGCAATCGCGCGGCGGGCGCGCTCCGAGATAATGCGCAGCTTTTCCGAAGCGATGCGGAGAGCACATTGGGAAGCCGGCTTAGGCTGCGAACTCATGAATCCACAACCACCCGCCGAGCGCGGCCCTTCTCCCAAGCGCGGATTCGGAGCCGAACTGCTCCTCGTCCTCTGCGTTCTACTTCCGCTGATCGTCATTTTTCTGCTGCCGACGGGCGGCCTCGTCGGCGGCGGAGTCTTCTTCTGGTTCGCGCTGCTCATGTGCTTTTGGATGATCTCGATGCTTCTCGGGACGTTCTCCCAGCGGGCTGCGGAGAGTGCGCCCGCACTGCCGGGGCCGCGCACTCTGCCGGACGCGGAGCAACCCGCAGCGGTCAAGGAGGTCATGGACGTGCGCTTGGCTGAGGAAGAAAATGGTGCGCAGATTTTTCGCGGTCGGCTGCGGGAGCCAGCGACGGTCGTTTACGCGAAGCTGAAGCGCGCCTTCACGAGCGGGACGGTGCCGTTGATCGCAGCAGACGAACAATTCGGCGCGTCCATTCTGCTCGTCCCCAATGCGGGAAGCGCGGACGTGGTGGAAAAGCCCGCATCCACTTGGGTGAACTGGCTCCTCTTCGCGCTGACCGTCCTGACGACGACTTGGGCCGGGGCCGCGCATCAAGGCGTGAACTTGCTTCGCGAGCCGGAGCGCTTCGCGGTCGGGCTGCCCTACGCGCTCGGGTTGCTCGCGATTCTCGGCGTTCACGAGATGGGCCACTTCTTCATGGCCCGGCATCACGGCATCCGCGTGACGCCGCCCTACTTCATTCCCGTCCCCTTCGCGCTCGGCACGTTCGGCGCTTTCATCAAGATGCGCTCGCCTGCGGAGGATCGGCGCGCATTGTTCGATGTCGCCGTGGCCGGGCCGCTCGCCGGATTGGTCATCGCGATTCCCGCGCTCCTCATCGGCTTGCGCTCGTCGGTGATCGTCACGGCGTCTGCGGCGGAGCCTCTCGCCGGAATGATGCACGGCGGCGCGTCGGTCGGCTCATCCGTCCTGCTCGCGTTGCTTGCGAAGCTCTCCTTCGGCCCCGCGTTGCTCGAAGGCCACATTCTGCAACTCAGCCCGCTCGCCTTCGCGGGATGGCTCGGGCTGATGATTACCGCGCTCAATTTACTCCCCATCGGCCAGCTCGACGGCGGACATATCGCGCACGCGATGTTCGGGCGACGCAGCGGCGAAACCATCGGCAGCGTGGCGATGTGGACACTGCTGCTGCTCGGGCTGTTCGTCTGGCCGGGGCTGCTGACATGGGCGATCATCGTCTTCTTCATCGCCGGCCGCGCCGCGCCGCCGCTTGATGACCTCACGCCGCTCACACCCGAGCGCCGCTGGCTCGGCTACGCCGCATTCGCGATCCTCGCGCTGATTCTCGCGCCACTGCCGCACGCGCTCTGGAGCGCCGTTGGCCTTCACTGCCCCTACCTCTGACCGAAAGGACACCTTCATGGACTGGCAATCAATTCTCTCGCTCGTCGCCATCGGCGCGATGTTCTTCCTGATGATGCGCCACGGCGGCGGATGCTGCGGTGGAAGTTCGACGCCACCCGCGAGCCGCAAGGATCGCCCGGCCAAGGGCGAAGATCCGGGCAACGAAACGCCACGCCGCGAATAGCTGTTGCAGCTCGGGAAGCAACCGCCAGCGCACTCGCTGACGGGGCTTCTTCGCTAATCTGCGGAATTGTGTGAGGGAAAGTCGGACGGGCGTCGTATTGCTTGCGGATGAGCGACCACGCCAAACCCAGCCAGCGCGCGTTGGAAGTCCTCTCCGAGTCGCAAATGTATCGTGACTACGAAGAGGCGTTCACCCAGGGCACGGGACTCCCGCTCCGGCTTCACGGGCCGGACCTGCTGACCGTCGTCCGCTACGCGAAAAAGCAGGAGAACCCCTTCTGCGTCCTCATGGCGAAAACCAACCAGAGCTGCTCCGCGTGCTACGCGTTGCAGCGCAGGCTGGAGGAGGAGGCGCAGTTCGAGCCGAAGACGCTCAAGTGCTTTGCCGGGCTGTGCGAGACCGCTGTGCCGGTGCGAGTCGGGGAGAATGTGATCGCGTTTCTCCAGACCGGGCAGGTGCTCTTGCAGCGGCCCGACAAAGTGCAATTCAAACGCATCGCGGCGACGCTCGTGAAATGGGGCGCGGAGGTCGATTTGAAGAAACTGGAGGAAGCCTATTTCAACACGCGCGTCCTCACGGCGAAGCAATACGACGCGCTCGTCCGCCTGCTCCATACCTTCGCCGAACATCTCGCCTCGTGCAGCGCGGTGCTCGTCCTGAAGGGTCAGGAAAAGGAGTCGCCCGCGATTGCGCGCGCCCGCAGCTTCATCGTGGAGCACGCGGAGGAAGAACTTTCGCTCACCGCCGTGGCGAAGGTGGTGAATATGAGCGCGAC
>JANLQB010000457.1:0-3253 GCA_031367565.1 Verrucomicrobiota bacterium | reverse complement strand
GCGGCTTTTTTCAGCACGTTGCGGAGATTTCACTTTTCCAAGCCCTGCCGCTCGCCGGCCACGGTCATCGGCTTCCGACCGCGTGCCGGGGCGTTCGCTCGCCGGGCGGCTTCACTTGGAGGTAATACTTCGCGCAGCGCTGCCAAAGTCCCCGGACTTTCTTGCGCGAGCCGTCGCGCACTGCTATGAACCGCGCATTGGTCTTTTTCTGATGTCCTACTTTTTGTGCTACTTTCATGGTGTCCTGCGCGAGCAGCGGATACTCGCCAGCCGGGGAGTTCTCCCGGTGCGTGGGCATTTCGCGAGCTTTCGCGGCGTCAAAGCAGCACATTCAGTAGCACAAAGCGCAAGCGAGGCGTGCAATCAGGAAGGATTTACAGAGAAGCCGAGGTGGTGAAATTGGCAGACACGCCAGACTTAGGATCTGGTACCGCAAGGTGTAGGGGTTCAAGTCCCCTCCTCGGCACTCCTTCCTGCGTTCCGCAGGTGGAGTAAACGCCGGATCGAGCTAATCCTGAATCCGTCTCAGCAGCAGCGCCGCGCCGAAGCAGGTCACCACCGCTCCGATCGCGAGGAAACACAGGTCGCCGACAATCGCGCTGAGCCCGGCTTGCCCGAGGCTGACCAGGCGGAAGGCGTGGCAGAAGTGCGTGAGTGGAAAGGTTTGCGAGATGGCGCGGATGCTGGCCGGGAGCTGATCGAGCGTGGCGAAGGCACCGGAGAGTGGGAAGACGGGGAGCAGATAGAAGACGGCGAACTGGATGGCCTGCGCTTGCGTGCGGCAGAAGGTGGAAATGAGCAGGCCGGTGCCGAGCGAGCACAGGAGGAAGAGCAGGCAGAGCACTCCGAGCAGGAGCGGCGCGCGGTAAAGGACGTGGAAATGGTAGCGGCCCGTGGCGAGGGTCATGCCGATGAGGATGATGGAGACGGCGAGGTACGGGAGAACTTTGCCGATGACGATTTCTTCGCGGCGCAGTGGGGTGACGAGGAGTTGCGAGAGCGTGCCGCTTTCCCGCTCGCGCGCGATGGTGCAGGCCATGAGCGTGACGGTGAGGAGCTGCAAAATGAGGCCCACGATGCCGGGGATGACGAAGTCGATGAAGCGGAGTTTCGGGTTGTAGAGGATCTCGCTTTCGTAGGTCCACGGCGTCATCGACGAGGTGAATTGTTTGCGCGTCTCGATGGGAATTTGTTTGCCCATTTCGATGACCGACTCGGGAAGCTGGTCAATCATGTCCTGCCGCGAATCCATCTGGAATTGCCCGAGGACGCCCTGCACCGCGCCTTCGAGCTGCGGCGCGGAATTGGTATCCATGCCGTCGAGGATGAGGCGCAACGGGAGCGGATCGCCGTTGTGCAAACTCGCGCCCCATCCGGCGGGGATGATGACGACGCCTTGCGCGCCGACTTTCAGCAGGTCAATGCCTTCGAGGGAAATCGCGGAAGAATCGCGCCACGCAAACGTCGAACTCTCCCGCAATTTTCCCGCGAACTTTTCGCTCTGCTCGCTGCGGTCTTGATCGAACAGCATTACGGGTGCGTCGGTCAGTTCGGTGATTTCAAACGCGTGCCCGAGCAGCAGCGTGAATGCAGGCGGCAGCGTGAAGATCAGGATGAGGATGCGCCAGTCGCGCAGGATGTGGATGAATTCCTTCCGCGCGACGCTGGCGATGGCTCGGAGGGTGCCCGCGATTTTCATTTCTCTAAAATCTCCTCGTAGCCCTGCGAGTAAGCCTTGAACACATCCTCCATATCCGGCGCGACCCACGCGTGATCGAGCCAGCGCAGCGTGGGAAAAGGCCACGCGCTTTTCCATTCGGCCACGAGCTTTTCCGCGACCGCAGAATAAACGCGCACCTTCCCGCTGCGCAACGCCACGCCGAGCACGCCGGGCACGCGGCGGAGCTGGATGAGCGCATCCATCACCGGCTCGACTTGCACTTCGAGGAGCTGGCCCTTGAAGCGTTGTTTCAGCCGCAGCGGCGATTCCTTGGCGAGCAGCCGGCCTTGATGCAGGAAGCCGACTTCCGTGCAGCGCTCGGCTTCATCCATGTAATGCGTCGTCACGAAAATCGTCGTGCCCGCGTGGCTCAGATCATAGAGCAAATCCCAAATCTGCTGACGATGCACCGGGTCGAGGCCGGACGTGGGCTCATCGAGAAAAAGCAGCGCCGGTTCGTGGATGAGCGCGCACGCGACCGCGAGCATCTGCCTCATGCCGCCGGAAAGACGGCCCGCGAGTGCGGAGCGTTTTGCGGTGAGATCGAGCTGCTTCACCAGCGTCTCGATCCGCGCCTCCAACCGCGCGCCACTCACGCGATAAGCGCCGCCGAAAAAGCGCAGGTTTTCATCTACCGTGAGATCGGGATAGAGGCTGAATTTCTGCGCCACATATCCGAACCGCGACCGCACCTCATACCGCTCCGCCCAAATGTCGCGCCCCATGATTTTCCCCGTGCCAGACGACGCTTTGTTCAGGCCGCACAGCATCCGCATCGTCGTCGTCTTCCCTGCCCCGTTCGCGCCGAGAAAGCCGAAAATTTCTCCCGCCGGAATGGTCATCGAGACGCCATCGACGGCTGTAAATTGCCCGAAAGATTTGGCAAGTTGATCGAGAACGACGGCGGGCTCTGGCATGAAGCCGCGATGGGTAGCGCACCGCTTTCGGCACCGCCAGCACAACCTTTACGCGGCAGGCAAAGCCGGCGCGTTTGCCGCTAAAACTTCTACCCAGTCGATTTAAATCAACCGCGCAGACGCAGGGAGATTCGTCTTTTCGAGCAAGCGCCGCGATGGACACGCGCCCGCGCCTCCCGCTACGAAAGTGTGCATGAATCAGACCGTTCTAGTCACCGGATCTTCGGGAAAAATCGGGCGCGCCGTGGTCACGGAGTTGCAGCGTCGCGGGCACGAGGTGCGCGGCTTCGACCTCGCGCCGTCGCCCGCGCTGCCGAGAACGATCCTCGGAAATCTCTCGGATCGCGCAGCGCTGGATCGCGCGATGGCCGGCGTCCACTGCCTCGTACATCTCGCCGCGACTCCCGACGATGCCGATTTTTTCACGCAGCTCCTCCCGAACAATCTCGCCGGGCTCTACAACGTGATGGAATCTGCGCGCGCCGCTGGAGTCCGCCGCATCGTGCTCGCGAGCAGCGGACAGGTGAATTGGTGGCAGCAAATGCGCGGGCCTTTTCCGATCTGCGAGGCTCAGCCCGTGTCGCCGCGCGGATGGTACGCGGCGACGAAGATGTTC
>JANLQB010000425.1:0-3442 GCA_031367565.1 Verrucomicrobiota bacterium | reverse complement strand
TTGTCCACGTTCGGCACCGTCATGTTGTAAAGCGCACCCGCGACTCCGCAGCCGGCTTCCTCGGTGAGGACGGGCACGTTGATGATCTTCGTGACGCCGCGGGTGAGGATCGTCGCGAGGTGGCTCGTGGAGCTGAGCTGGTCGGCTTCACTCGCGCGTTTGCCGTCGGGGCGGCGGACCTTTTCGCGGAAAAGCAGATCGCCCCAGATGAGCTTGCCGAGCACGGCGGCGGTGAACGTTTCCTGTCGATCGTAGCCGCGCGGAGGGTCGATCGCCTGGACGGAATATCCGCCGCGTCCGTCGAAGCCCGCCGATTTCAACATTTCAGGATCGCGATCCCAGACGATCACCTTTTTCCGCGGAATCCCCGCCTGTTCCAACCCGGCGACGATCGCCGCGACTACGCCGGGATGAGACGCACAATAAGGGGCGCCCGCCGCCGCGACCTTGATGCCCACACGATCGTTCGGCGAAACGAGCGTGCGCCACGCACCGCCGACGCTGTCCTGACCGGTGACATCCATGACGAGCCGATCGACCATCCGCCGGGTGATCGCCGTGTTTTCCTGAAACTGCTCTACGGCATCCGGACTGTGCGCGAAATAGACCGTCGAAATCGCGGGCATCATCGGCTGCGCGGGCGGCGGGACGATTTGGTCCGCAGCGCGCGAGTGCGCGAGGAAAAGTGCGGCTGTCAGCGCCGCGATCGTTGGCCGGAACACAGGCGGCGACTATCCGGGCTGCATCCGGGAGTGTCAACGCACCCGCTCTATCCGATGCCGAGCGAACGCAGCAGCGAGGAGTCGATCCGGCCCGTGGCTGAGAGCCCGCGATCGTACTGATACGCGCGGATCGCCGAGCGGCTGCCGGGGCCGATGTCGCCATCGAGCGATCCGCGATAGTAGCCGCGGCGGCGGAGTTCACGCTGCACATCCACGGCGAGACTGTCGGAGTAGGAACCGTAGCCTTGCTGCCCGCGATAGACCGAGGACGGACGACTATAGTACGAATAGCCGATGCTCGGACGGGAGTAGTAATAGGGCGATTGGCGATAATACGAGGAACCGTAGCCAGATCCGTATCCGCCGTATCCGTAGCCATAGGATGGCCGGATGATGATGTTCGGCCCGCGCCGATGGTCCTCACGATCGTGTCTCCGGTGATCATCCCGATCGTGACGATCGTTGCCCTCGTGTTTGTCGTGTTTGTCGTGCTTATCTTTGGCGTAGGCAGAGATCGGTAAAGCTAGCGCGCAGACCGCGGCGAGAGCGGGAAGAAATAAGGTGAGTTTCATACGGTATGGGATTCGTTGTTCAGACGCCCGGTGGGCGTTTCGATTCAATACTTTCGTGCGGCGCGTGCGGTGGGCCAGCGGATTCTATCCCGTCTCGGCGCGGATACCGGAGATGGCGGAGAAGATGGAGGTGACGATGCAATACGCGATGACGGTGACGACGGCAGCGAGGAAGATGATGATCGCGGGCGAGATGAGCGCGGTGAGGCGTTTGATGCGCGTGTCGAGTTCCTTGTCGTAGCGGCTTGCGGCTTTTTGGAGCGACTTCGCGAGGTGCCCCGTTTGCTCGCCGACGGCGATGATGTCGGTCATCAGCGATTGAAATTGGCCCGCGCGTCGGAGCGAGGCGGAGAGCGGTTCGCCAGCGGCCACGGAGTCGATGACGCCCGTGAGGCGTTGTTGGAAAAAGCGGTTCGGTGTTCCGCGGATGAGCAGCTTCAGCGAGACGAGCAGCGGCACGCCGTTGATGATGAGATTGCCGAGCGCTTGCGTGAAACTGGCGTAGAAGCGCGTCTCGACGATCGGGCCGATGAGCGGGATTTTCATCTTCGCGCGATCCCACCAGATGCGTCCGCTTTTCGTCGCGACGATCGCTCGAAAAATCCCGACGGCCGCGACCGCACCGGCGAGCATTTTTCCATAATTCGCCGTGCAAAAATCGCTGAAGCTCAGCAGCGCCAGCGTGATCGCGGGAAGCTGCTGGCCGGTCTTGGCAAGCAGGCCGGTGAGCTGCGGGACGAGGACCAGCGTGAAGACGCCCATCAACAGCACGCACGCGCCGACCATGAACGCGGGATAGACCATCGCCTGCACAAAACGCCGCTGGAGATCGTGGAGCTGCGTCATGCTTTCGGCCATGCGATGCAGGACGCTCGGAAGGCTACCCGATGCTTCGCCCGCGGCGATGAGCGACGTGTAAAGATCGTCGAAACTCGGCGACGTTTGCCGAAAGGACGTGGCGAGCGTTTGCCCTTCGCGCAGATGATGGCGCACGCGCGCGCCGGTCCGGCAGATCACCGCGTCTTGCTGCTTTTCTGCCATGACGCTGAGCGCCTGTTGCACGGGCAAGCCGGCATCGAGCAGGTCTGCGAGTTCGCTGGTGAAAAAGATGAGGCGCGTGCGGCTGAGGCGGATCGCTGGCTCGGCGGGACCGTGCGAATCCGGGCTGCTGCCGTTGGAATTTCCGGCCTGATTTTCCGCGACGTGGATGGGCACGAGCTGGCGCGATTCGATTTGCCGGTAGGCGTCGCGGCGGGTCGCGGCATCGAGCGAGCCGGAGATTTGTTCACCACCGGGAGCGAGTGCTTGGAAGGTGAAATGCGGCATGCGAAAGGTCAGTGTTCCGCTGCGGTCACGGCGATCACTTCTTCGAGCGTCGTTTCGCCGCTGATGACTTTCTTCCAGCCGTAGTCGCGCATCGGAATCATGCCTTCCTCGATCGCTTTCGTGCGGAGCGAAATCGACGGCGCTCGGTCGGTGATGAGTTCCTGGATGGCGGAAGAGATCGCGCAGATTTCGATGATCGCCATGCGCCCGCGATAGCCGACGCTGCGACATTCGCGACAGCCGACGGGCACGCGGATGCGATGCTTTTCCTCCACAGGAAAACCGACCGAGCGCAAATAGTGATCGTGATATTCCGCGCCGGGTTTTGCGCAGTGCGGGCAGAGTCGTCGGACGAGTCGCTGCGCCAGAAAAGCGCGGACGGATGACGCGATGAGGAATGGCTCGATGCCCATATCGAGGAGGCGCGAGATGCCGCCGACGGCGTCGTTGGTGTGCAGCGTACTGAAAACGAGATGGCCCGTGAGTGCGCCGCGGATCGCGATTTCGGTGGTCTCCAAATCGCGCATTTCGCCGACCATGATGACGTTCGGATCACCGCGCAAAATGCTCCGCAGACCGGCGGCGAAGGTGAGATTGATCTCTGGCTTCACCGCGATTTGCACGACGCCATCGAGCTTGTTTTCGACCGGGTCTTCGATCGTCACGATGCGCCGCTCCTTCGTGTTCAGCTCGCGCAGGAACGTGTAGAGCGTGCTCGATTTTCCGCAGCCGGTCGGGCCGGTGACGAGGATGATTCCGTTCGGCATCGCGAGCAGCGCGCGGATGCGGGCTTCGAGCGCGGCGTCCATGCCGAGGCCGCCG
>JANLQB010000379.1:0-7515 GCA_031367565.1 Verrucomicrobiota bacterium | reverse complement strand
ATGTCCGTAGTCGTCGCGTTTTCGTGCGTCGTGTCGTCCACGGCGGTCACGGTCACGGTTTGCGGCACGTTCCAGTTCGCGGCAGTGAAAGTGAGCTGCACGGTGTCGATTTGGACTTGGGCATTCGAGAGCGACAGCGGGATTTTCACATCCGCAGTCGGGCGCCCTTTCAGCACGACGGTGAAAGTCTGCGCGTGCGTCGCTCCGGCGACTTCGGTGACGGTGAGCGCCGTTTTACTAACCTCGATGCCGTTGATCCGGCCAAAGGCCACATCTTTCGAGATCGGGAGCTGGTCTGCGATCGGGTCCGAGTAGCCGAGATGGGCGAGGATGAAGTAGCTCGCTCCATTCTGCCCGAGGGGTGGGAGAAGGCGCAGGTCTTGCACTGCTCCGGCGGCATTCACGGTGCGGGTGATGTCGTAGCGCAGCCCAGCTCCGGGCTTGAGGCTCGGGAGATTTCCTTCGGGGAAACTCCCGATCGGAAGCAGGATGTCCGCCGGTTGATCCCCCACGCGTGCGGCGTTAAACTTGGTGTCTTTCGACAAATAGAAACGCAGCGAGCCGACATTGGAGGCCACGTTTCCGGAATTCAATACGACAATCGAAAATGCAAACCGCGTCTGAGCCCGGCTTCCGGTGCCCGTGGTAGTGATGAACGGGATGGCATTTCCAAATGCATCGCTCGCCTGCGAAATCTGGCCGACCAGATGCGCCGCCGGAAACGGCGGAAGATGCTGCGGCGCGGTGAATCCAAGGGCCTGCACCTGGCTCCACGCCACCGCCGAAGCCGCCGAGGGCGTAGCCCGCTCGATATGCGCGAACACCGAAAACGTCTCGGGATCGCGATAGGCATGGCTGCCGAGCACGGCGAATTTTCCCGAACCCTTCGCCACAATCTGGCCCACCGAATTCCGGCCATCGCCCCAGTCGATCCGCGCTGAAAAATCCGCCGCCTGCACGCCCGGAGTCGTGTCCGAAAAAGTCGCGAGCACCCGGCCACTTAGCACCGCTCCCGCGTTCTGCATCTCCACCCCCGCGGCCCGCAGCGTCGCACCCGGCGCGACCACGACCGCCTGCCCGCGAGTCCTGACCGTGGCACCAAACGAGCCATCCACGATCACCTCATTTGTATAAACGCCCGCCTTCACGAAAGTATGCTTACCCCTCACCACAAAGGCTCCCGGCGTGGTCGCCGAGGGCGTGATCGAAATCGTCGCCGTCCCGGTAGTTGGGTTGCTCACCACGGCGGCCGTCCCATCGCCCCACTGCACTTTCGCGGTGAAATTATTCCCATCTCCCTTGGGATTACCCGAACGAAACTCTGCCAGCACCACGTCCGTCAGCGCCGTCCCGGCCGTTCCCTCGATCGCCACCGGTTCGCCCGTCACCGCACGGTCGCCATAGCCGATCTCTGCGACTTGAAAACGATACGGATCAAATGGCGCAAACGGATTTCCCGAACTCGCCGCAGTCCCCAATCGCGGATCATTAAATCCAGCCACGCCCACCACGATGTCCTGAGCGCCCGAGGTGTTTAGCGGGCTAAACGATGGCACGATTTTCGCCGTTCCGAAGGCCGCACGCGGCGTCGTATTCGTCGTATTTTCTCCCGCCGCGGCGATGCCGTACAGCAGGTAATCGTGCTCGAGATCGAAAGCCCGGAGCGGCAGCCCCGGCGCGACGCCGACCGGCGTGATCAGATTCGGGAGCGGGCGCAAAAGCGGCGGATCATTCGTATCGTCCTTCCGCGCCGTCACCACGATCCGGCGCACCGCGAGCGCACCGCTGGGATCCCGCGCCGTCACCGTGAGGGTGGCCGTTCCAACGGCGGTGGCGCTCAGTAAAAGCGTCGCATCACTTTTCCCCGGCACCACCGCGACCATCGTCATCTTCACGTCCACATTGGGCCGGTCATTCGCATTGCGCGGCACGGCCACCACTTTGTCCAACACATCGAAACCGCGGAGCAACTGGCCGAAAATCGTGTGGAGAAAATCGAGGGTGCGAGGCTGCGCCGTCGTCACGAAAAACTGGGAGCTGTTCGTGGGGTCGAAATTTCCCAGAAGGATCTGGCTCCCAAAAGCCGTTCCGCGTTCATATCCACCCTTCGAATGCTCCATCGCGAGCTGACCGCGACCGGAAAAAATCAATTCCGGGCGATACTCGTGGATCGACGAGAATCCCGGCTCCCCCGAGCCCGTCCCCGTCTTGTCCCCACCCTGAATCACGAACCCCGGCACCACGCGGTGGAAAATCACATTTTCATAAAAACCCGCCTGCCCCGCTCCGCCGATACTTCCCACCGTGGCCGGCGTCACATCCCGGAAAAGCTGGAACTCCATATCCCCCTCGAACGCCGGCCAGGGATTCGGAGAAGCCCCCGGATCGCCCGTGTAACTCGCGTGGATTTTCAAAATCGGGCACCCCGTGCGCACCCGCGCCATGATCTTCGGATTGCTGCTCGTCACCGTGAAATCCAAAACATCCCCATCCGCATCCGAAGCCAGAAGCGGAAGCACCAGAGTTTTCCCGACTGGGATCGTCGGGACAACGCGCACGGATCCATTTTCAGAAGCAAGCGGATCAGCGAGGACCGGCAGAGCCGCCATCGCGCCGGGGCTTCCCGACATAACCGCAGTGAGCGCCACAATTAGAGGGAGACGGGAGGGAAAAGACATTTTCGACAAGATGCGGACTAGATGGGAAGTGCCGGAATATCGCCAGCGAAAAGAGCGAATCAAGAAGCAGTATTATTTTTTTATCACGTTCGACCTACGAGCTACCGATAACCGTATCTTCCGCCCCAAACTCCCCGCAAACCAGCGCGCGATGCACCGGTTCCCTTTCGACAGCGGAAGCCTTGCCGCTCGTGGTCCATCCGTGGTCGCTCTTTCGAATCGGATAGCACGTCTCGATTCTTGCCATCCCGGCCTGGCTACGCTGTGCTCTGCGCCCTTTTCTATGGCCAATCTCTTTGATCTCTCGCATGAAGTCGCAGTCGTGATCGGTGCCACCGGCGTGCTCGGCGGGGCGCTCGCGGACGGGCTCGGGGCGGCGGGTGCGAAGGTGGCCGTGCTGGGGCGGAATGCGGAACGAGGGGAGGCTCGCGCGAAGGCGATCCGCGACGCGGGCGGGCAGGCGCAGTTTTTCAGCGCGGATGCGATGAGTGGGACTTCTTTGAGCGAAGCGCACCGGGCGATCACGGCGGATTTCGGGGTGCCGACGATTCTGGTGAATGCGGCGGGCGGGAATGATCCGAAGGTGACGGTGACGGCGGAGCGGGCGATCCAGGACATCGCGCTGGAAGACTGGCGGGCGAATTTCGACCTAAACCTCGTCGGCGGCGTGCTGCTGCCGTGTCAGGAATTCGGCCCTGGGATGTGTGCACGCGGAGGGGGTTCGATCATCAATATCGCCAGCGTCTCCGCGCATCTGCCGCTCTCACGCGTCGTCGCTTACAGCGCGGCGAAGGCAGCGGTAATCAGCCTTTCGCAGTTTCTCGCCCGCGAGTGGGCGACGAAAGGCGTGCGCGTGAATACGCTGACGCCCGGCTTTTTCCCCGCGGAACAAAACCGCAAGCTCCTCTTTCATGACGACGGCTCGCCAACCGCGCGCACGCAGGCGATCTGGGGCCATACGCCGATGGCCCGTTTCGGCGAAGCGCGCGAACTGATCGGCGCGTGCGTTTTCCTCGCGAGCCAGGCCGCGGCGAGCTTCGTGACGGGGACGGATATCCGCGTCGATGGCGGGTATCTGAGCCAGACGATTTAGCGCATCGGAGGCCCGCAAACGCACTCTTCTCTTCCCAAGCCGCCAAACGCGCCGCTAGTCTCGCCGGCTCATGTCCTCCAACGAATATAAGGTCAAACTCGAAGTCTTCGAGGGGCCGCTCGATCTCCTGCTGTATCTCATCAAGAAAGATGAGGTGGATATTTACGACATCTCCATCGAGCGGATCGCGCAGCAATATCTCGAATTCATGGACTCGTTCAAGGTGCTGGATCTGGAGATTGCGGGTGAGTTCGTGGTGATGGCGGCGAACCTGATTTACATCAAGAGCCGGAGCCTGCTGCCGGTTCACGTGCAGCCGCCGGAGGAGGAGGTGGACGAGGAGGATCCGCGCTGGGATTTGATCCGGCAGCTTGTCGAATACAAAAAGTTCAAGGACGCGGCGGCGCAGCTTTCGCAGCGGGAGTTCGAACAGAGCAATCTCTACACGCGCCTGCCCGAGCCGGAGGAGGCGGTGGAGCGTCCGCTGGGGGAAGTGTCGGTGTTCGATCTGATCGCCGCGTTTAACAAAATCCTGAAGCGGATCGAGGGGAAGACGGAGGATTTGCGCGAGATTTTCGAGGAGAACTATTCGGTCTCCGACAAGATCGACTTCATCATGAAAATGACCGCGTCCGGCGTGACGTTGAAGTTCACGGAACTCTTTGCCAGCGCGGCCTCGCGCACGGAAGTCGTCGTGACTTTCCTCGCGCTGCTCGAGTTGGTGCGGGTGAAACAACTGAGCCTCGTGCAGGGCGAGGCGTTTGGGGAGATCGAGTTGAAGCGCGTCTAAACCATGACTCTCAAGCAAGTAATTGAGGCGCTCGTCTTTGCCTCGCCGAAACCGATCACCACGAGGGAAATCGTGGCCGCGCTGCGGGCGGCGGGCGTGAGCACGGAGAATCCGGCGGCGCTGGAGTTTGCCAAGCTGAAGGACGACGCTGTCCTCGCAGCGCTCGAGGAAATCGCGGCGGATATTGCGGCGACGGGGCGCGCGTTTCAGCTCCATGAAACGGTGCGCGGGTGGACGCTCACGAGCGATCCGCGGTGCGCGATCTGGGTGCGCCAGCTTTACCCCGAAGCGAAGCCCACGCGCCTCTCCGGCCCGCAGCTCGAAACGCTCGCAATCGTGGCGTATCGCCAGCCGGTCACGCGGGCGGATATCGAAGCCGTGCGCGGCGTCGCGGTCGATGGCGTGATGCAGGTTTTGCTCGATCGCAGCCTCGTAAAAATCGCGGGCCGTGCCGAAGTGCCGGGTCGTCCCCTGCTCTACGAAACGACGGAGTATTTCCTCCAGCATTTCGGTCTGCGGACTGTCGATGAACTGCCGAACTCGGCGGAACTGAAGCGCGTGGTTTTGCCGAAGGCTCCGGTGGAGGAAGCACCAGCCGCCGCAACGGAAACGCCGATCAAACAGCCGCCTGCCGAAACCAAAACTCCCGTGGAGTCCGAAACTCCCGTGGAGTCCGCAGCTACACCGGAACCCGAAGCAGAAACGGAAGCGGAAGCGGAAGAGCCCGCACCCGAGCCGGAGCCTCCCGCAGAAGAGCCCGTGCCCGAGCCGGACCCATCTGAAATCAGCAATCTGAAATCTGAAATCGAATGACCCTTCCCGAGATTCGCAAAAAGATCGACGTCCTCGACGACCAGCTCCTGCGGCTGCTGAACGACCGCGCGGACCTCGTGCATGAAGTCGGCGTCGTGAAAAAGGCGGACGGCACCGAGATCTACGCACCGGAGCGCGAGGAGGCATTACTGCGCGCGCTTTCCGCGAAGAACACCGATATCAAAGGACGCCTGCCGGAGAAAGCCGTGCGCGCGATTTACCGAGAGATCATGTCCGCCTCGCTCGCGCTGGAGAAGGATCTCACCATCGCCTATTTCGGCCCGCAATCGACGAACACGCATCAGGCCGCGCGCAGTAAATTTGGCGCGAGCGTGAACTACAAGCCGCAGGTCAGCATCGCGGATGTCTTCGACGCGGTGGCGCGCGGTGGCGCGGATTACGGCGTGGTGCCGATCGAAAACAGCACCGAGGGCGCGGTGAATCACACGCTTGATGTCTTCACGGATTCCGACCTGCACATCTGCGCGCAAATCCTGATGCGGATCGAAAACAATCTCGTCGCGAAAATTCCCAAGAGCGAAATCCGCAAAGTCTATTCGCACCCGCAAGTCTTCGGGCAGTGCCGGAACTGGCTGCGCCTGAATTTGCCCAACGTCGAACTCATCGAAGTCGGCAGTACCCCGCGCGCCGCCGAACTCGCCGCGAGCGAACCGCACGCCGCCGCGATCACCGGCCCGATGGCCGCCGAAGTCCACGGCCTGAACATCCTCGACCCATCCATCCAGGACATCGCCGGAAACACCACCCGTTTCCTCGTCATCGGCCACCGCGCTTCGCCGCGCACCGGCGACGACCGCACTTCGCTGATGTTCTGCGTGCAGGATAAACCCGGCGCGCTCTTCGCTGCGCTGGAGCCCTTCAACCGGCTGAAAATCAGCCTCAGCAAAATTGAAAGCCGCCCCTCGAAACGCAAAGCCTGGGAGTATTTCTTTTTCGTCGATATCGACGGACACGCGGCGGACTCCGCCGTCGTCGAGGCGCTCGATCAATTACAGAAGCACTGCACGTTTGTAAAAATCCTCGGCACGTATCCCAAGTCGCCCGCAGCCTAGCGCCAGAGCCGCTCAACTCGCCGCTCAACTCGCCGCTTGGCAAAGCCGCGCGGCTTCCCGACATTCGCACGCTCATGCCTGAAATGTCCGCACAGACCCAGCCGCAAGGGAAGCCGGTGGTGGCCAGCTATTGCACGACTTTTCTAAAGCCGGAGATGCGACACATCTACCGGCAAGTCACCGGGCTGCGGCGATACCAGACGTTCGTGATGACGCGCGAGCGAAAGGAGGAAGCGCAGTTTCCGTTCGACCACCTGGAGTTGATCCCACGCGCGCGGAAAAATTTCGTGAAGCGCTTTTGGCTGAAGTATGTGATGCAAAAACCGGCGGTCTATTACCGTGGCGAATTGCAGGTGCTCATGAAGCTGCTGAAGCGGCGGCCGGCGGATCTGATGCACGTTTATTTCGGACACACGGGCGTGCATTTGCTGCCGTTCATTCAGGAGTGGAAACAGCCCTGCGTCGTTTCATTTCACGGTATGGACATCCAGCCGCGCCCGCGACAGGAGGGCTTCGATGCACAGATGCAGAAGCTTTTGAAAACCGTGCCGCTCGTGCTGGCACGGTCGTATTCGCTGATGGCCGGGCTGCAAATGCTCGGCTGCCCGAACGACAAACTGCGGCTCAATCGCACCGGCATTCCGCTCGAAGATTTCCCCTTTTGCCAAAGACCGATGCCGGCGGATGGATCGTGGCGATTCGTGCAGGCGTGCCGCTTGATCGAGAAGAAAGGTCTAAAAACGGCGCTGAAAGCGTTTGCGGAATTTCACGCCGGGCACCCGAAGGCGAAATTTGTGATCGCGGGCGATGGGCCGATGAAGGCGGAACTCGAAAGGATGATCGCGGATTTCGAGTTGAACGATGCGGTGGAGATGCGGGGTTTTCTCGCACAGTCCGAACTAGCCGCGCTCTACCGAAATTCGCACGTCTTCCTTCACCCGAGCGAAATGCCGCCAGATATGAATCAGGAAGGCGTGCCGAATTCGATGCTCGAAGCGATGGCGACCGGTCTGCCCGTGGTGGCGACGACGCATGGCGGAATCCCGGAAGCGGTGTCGCACCAGCGCA
>JANLQB010000377.1:0-2069 GCA_031367565.1 Verrucomicrobiota bacterium | reverse complement strand
ACGATTCCGCGGCCCATGTATTGCGCCCAAATCAAGTTCGCGATGTGACGCGGGAAATACGGATTTTCCGGCGATGCGATCCAGTCCGCGAGCACCTGCCGGCGATCTTTGCCCTTCACATCCGGTTCGTCGCCGCCTGGGAATTTCGGCGGAATTACGCGACCGCCGACGGGGTGATTCGCTTCGCCGCCGCCGCTGTTGAAAATGATTTTTTCGCGCGGATCTTCGCCGTCTTTTCGCGCGATCTGAGTGAAAAACGCAACGAGCCCGCGGTAGTCGGCCATGGTCCAGCGATCGAACGGATGGTTGTGACATTGAGCGCACTGGATGCGGATGCCGAAGAACGACTGCGCGGCGTCTTCCGCGAGTTTCAGCGGATCGGTTTCGAGGTTGTAGTAGTTTGCCGCCGGGTTTTCGAGGTTGCTTCCGTTCGCGGATATCAGCGTCCGCGCGATCTGATTGATCGGCACGTTCTTCGCCAACTGATCGTGCAGCCAGTTGTAATACGTGAGCGTCGTCTTGTAGCCGCCGTTCTGATTTTGCCCCGTGCGCACTTGCAGCAACTCGGACCATTTCAGCGCCCAGATGTCCACGAATTCCGGCTTCGACAGCAGTGTGTCGATCATCTTCGCACGCTTCTGCGGATCAGCGTCGGCGACGAATTTCGCCACCTCATCGCTCTTCGGCAGCAGGCCCGCGATGTCGATGTAAGCGCGGCGGAGGAACGTCTCGTCGTTGCAAACCTCGCTCGGGATCATGCGCAGATTGCGGATCTTCTGATCCACGAATTGGTCCACGAAATTCTTCTCCTCGATCTGCGGCCACTCGTATTTCAGCGCCTTCGGAATCACGATCACCTGCGAGCCGACCGTGTGCGTCGAAAACCGCGCCATCACGAATGCCTCGCCGCGCTGGCCCGTGCTGATCGTCCCGTCCTTGTCGATCTTCGCGGCGCTTTCATTACTCGTCAGAAAAAGTGCGAGATTGCTCACGTCGCGATCCGTCCCATCCGAATAGTGCGCCCGCACCGTGATCTTAAATTTCTGATCCGGCCCTTCGAGCAGCAGCGATTTCGGAAGCATCTCGATGCTCGTGCAGGTCGCCACTTTCGCCGAGTCATCGTTCGGCGCGCCCGCTTCCAGCCAGCGGATCAGCGTCTGCGCGAGGTCGCTGTCCTTGGTGAAAAGTTTGCCGCCCGTGTGCGGCGCGGTGCCAATGTTTTTCGTGATGAGCATCGACTCCTCGGGCAACGCGAGATTCACACGGCGCCCCACGATTTCCCGTGTCAACCGGTAGTGATCGCCCTCGGGATCGTAGCCAAAAAGCGAGAGATTAAACCCATCCTTGCCGCGCGCCGAACCGTGGCAGCCGCCCGTGTTGCAGCCCGCCTTCATAAAGACCGGCATCACATCCAGCCGAAACGAAACCGGCGTATCCGCCGCTGCCTGCTCCACCTTCACCGGCACCTCCGCCGACTTCCCATTCCACTCGATCTTTACTTTCGTCTCCCCGTCCGCGAGTGGGAAAATCACACCCTTTTCCACCTTTGCTTTCACCGGATCGGCGACCGTAAATTTCGCCTCCGTCGTCACATCCCGATGCACGCCATTCGGCTCCGTGATGCGCACCACCATCGACTGGCTGTCGCGCAAAAATTTGAGATTCACGTCCGTCGGGAACACTTCGAAATCCGTGGTGATCGCGGCGTTCAAAGCGGGCGCGAACATGGCGGCGAGTGCGCTCGCGGCGAGTTTTTTGATGAGTGATGTCGAGTGCATGTCGTTTATTTTTTGGGCTCTTCGACCTTCGCGACGGAGCCTTTGTCCACGCGCAGGATGCCGCCACCGGCAAATGTATTCACCAGCGGTTCACCGTCTTTGATTAGATTGAATTGAACGAAGAGTTGTTTCGCCTGGCCGACCTGAGCGTCGGGGGCGGCTTTGATGTTAAATTTCACATCCTTTTCGTCTTTCGTGATCTCTCGCTCCTCGGCAGTCACGCCTTGCGGCAAGCCGAGCAGAACGAGCCGTGCCTTTCCCTCGAAAGGAATCTTCTGATCGAGCTTCAGT
>JANLQB010000368.1:0-1679 GCA_031367565.1 Verrucomicrobiota bacterium | reverse complement strand
ATCGTGGAGGGGCTGGCGGCGGCGGGGGTGACGCATTTTCTGATCGTCGTCGGGTATCGCGCGGAGGTGGTGCGGGAGTTTTTCGGGGATGGGTCGCGCTTTGGCGTGTCGGTGGAATACACGACGCAGGTGGTGCAGGATGGGACGGGGCGGGTGGTGGCGCTGGCGGAGGCGTTTGTGGGGGCGGATGCGTTCGTGCTGAGCTACGGGGACATCCTGGTGACGCCGGAGAATTACCAGCGGCTCGTCGATCTCGGCGACGCGGAGGCGCTGGTGAGCGTGAAGCACAATCCCGGCGAAATCGCGCAGGGCGGGGCGGTGTTTGTGAACGAACGTTTTGAGATGACGGATTTGCGCGAGAAGCCGAAGCCGGGGGAGCCGACGAGCCCTTGGTATAACGCGGGCGTCTATACGTTTCGCCCGAGCATTTTCACCCACATCGCGAAGCTGGAGAAATCACCGCGCGGCGAGTACGAGCTGACGGATGCGATCCGCACGCTGGCGCAGAGCGGGAATCTGGTGCGCGTGATCGAGTTGACCGGCGAGTGGGCCGATGTGCGCGATCCCGAGGTGTTGGCGGAGCTGAATGCGGATCAGCGTTCCTGACTTAGCAGCTCTTCGTCCGCCTTGTGCTCGGCGAGTTCGGGGCGCTTGAGGGCGACGGTGAAGTTCTGATTTTCGTAGCTGAGGCTCACCGAGCCGTCGCCGATCTCCATCACGCGCACTTTCATCGGCGCGCTGCCTTTGGGCATGCGGATGAGTTCGCCTTCGCTGTAAGCGCGGGCGTTGATGACGGCGAGGGAGGGATTGCCGAGCATGATGCTCGTCACGGCGAAGGAGTTTTCGTTGAGCTTCGCTTTCGGCACTTGTTTCGTGACTTCGGTCGGTCCCTGATGTGCGCGCTTCACCCAGCCGATCGGCCAGAAGGGCGCGCGGCGATCCGCGGCCAGCGTGAAGGTGGATTTTTTCTGAAGGTCGAATTTGCCGAGATCGGCCTCGGCCGCATGTGCGCTCCCGAGAAGGGCGGCGGCGGAGGTGATGGTGAGGATGGCGCGGGTGGTGGCGTTCATTGTTTTACGAGGTTATTGACGGTCATCAGGACGTGCTGGGATTCGACGTCTTCGCCGCTGGTATCGACCTGAAGCGCGCTGATTTCGACGAGCGGTTCGTCGTTTTCGAGCTGCGCGATGGCGGCGGCGAATGGGATGAAATCCACGCGGGGAAGATCGACGCTCCATGAGATGCGGCGGAAGCCGGGCAGGTTTTTGTCTTCGATCTCGTTGTTCAAGCGGGTCGCGGTTTTATCCACGCCTTGCTTCTTAAAGAAATCGCCGAGCCGCGTGGGAAACCAGGCGACGGGCGATCCTTCGGGGATCATGGCGCTGACTTGCGCGAGCGTCTGCGTGGCTTTCGGCGCGGTGGCTTCCAGGGAAGCCGTCTTTTTGATCTGCGCCTGAGCGGCGGCGATCTGCGGATCGAGAAGGACGATGCTTTGCTTTACGATCGTCTGGCGCTGCATGAGCGGGCCAAGCAGCATGTTAAAATAGACGTAAATGATGCCGACGAGCATCAGGCTGCCGAGGACGATCTTCTGGATTTCTTCTTTGCCGAGTTTCATTTCTTTTTAGGTGAGCGCGCGGTCGCGGCTTGGGCGATTTCCTCGCCGCCTTGGAATTCGA
>JANLQB010000366.1:0-2111 GCA_031367565.1 Verrucomicrobiota bacterium | reverse complement strand
CCGCTCCCCGATCAATCGCCGCACCGCTTTGAAAGGCGTCGCAGCCGCTGCCGCGCTGGCTTTTCACACGAGTGATGCAGACGAGGTCGCGCCATTCCGCGTGAAGAACGGGCGCATCAAACAGTCGGTCGTCCCATGGTGCTTCAACCCGATGCCGCCGGAGGAACTGGCGAAACACGCCGCCGCGCTCGGCATGGCTTCCGTGGAACTCATCGATCCGAAACACTGGCCGCTGCTCAAGTCGCTCGGCCTGACGTGCGCACTCGCGAGTTCGCATGGCTTCAGTACAGGATTCGCGCACGCCGAGGAGCACGATGAGCGCGTGAAAGCGCTGCACGATCGCATCGTCGAGTGCGCTGAGGCTGGCGTGCCGAGCATCATCACGTTCTCCGGTTTTCGTCGCGGCCTGGGCACGGATGAAGGCCAAGCCAACATGATCGCTGGGCTGAGAAAGATCGTCCCGTTCGCCGAGGAGAAAGGCGTCACCCTTTGCCTCGAAATGCTGAACTCGCGCGTGGACATCAGCATGAAAGGCCATCCCGATTACTTCTGCGACGACATCGAGCGCAGCGTGGAAATCTGCCGCGCCATCGGCTCCGAACGGATGAGGGTGCTCTTCGACATTTACCACGTCCAAATCATGCACGGCGACGTGATCGCCCGCATCAAACAGCACGCGCCTTTTATCGGCCACATCCACACCGCCGGCGTCCCCGGACGCGGCGAAATCGACGCCACGCAGGAGCTGAATTATCCGCCGATCATGCAGGCGCTGCTCGACGTGGGATACAAAGGTTACGTCGGGCAGGAGTTCATCCCCGTGCGCGACAAGGTCGCGTCCCTCACCGAGGCGGTACGGCTTTGCGACGTGTAAAACTCAGGCGAGCAATTCGCTGACGACGCGCGCGGCCTGGCCGTCGGTGAGCGTCATTTGCGTGGCGTTGCGATGGTAGGCGAGCTTGGTGTGGTCGAGGCCGAAGAGATGCAGGAGCGTGGCGTGGTAGTCGAAATGGTTCACGATGTCCTTCACGGCGCGGTGTCCGAACTCATCGGTTTCGCCGTGCGCGCAGCCGGCCTTGATGCCGCCGCCCGCGAGCCACATGGAGAAGCCATAGGTGTTGTGATCGCGTCCCCATTTTTCGCGCCCCGCGTCGTTTTGCAAAACGGGAAGGCGACCCATTTCACCGCCCCAATGCACGAGAGTGGATTCGAGCAACCCGCGCTGCTTCAGATCAGCGACGAGCGCGGCACACGGTTGATCCACGCGGCGGCAGGAATCGGGCAGTGCATTGATGATATTGCTGTGGTGATCCCACGACTGGCCTTGATTCAGCACCTGCACAAAGCGCACGCCCCGCTCGACGAGCCGTCGCGCGATGAGGCAGCGCGTGGCGTAATCGCGGGTCTCGTCGCGGTCGATGCCGTAAGCTTTTTTGATGTGGTCGGGCTCGCTGGAAATATCGAGAGCCTCCTTCGCCGCAGTCTGCATCTTCGCGGCGAGTTCGTAGCTGGCGATACGGGCTTCGAGATCGAGTTCGCCGGGGTGCGCGGCGAGATGTTCCTGATTTAGCTCGCGCAAAAATTCGAGCTGCCGCGCTTGCGGCGCACCGGCGTATTCCGGGGGCGGATCGAGATTCAAAATGCGCGGCTCGGTCGGGCGCACGACGGTGCCTTGGTAAATGGAAGGCAGCCAGCCGCCGGTCCAGTTTTCGCCGACGAGCAGCGGCGCGCCGTTCGGATGCGTGAGCGCGACGTAGGCGGGGAGTTCCTGCGATTCGCTGCCGAGCCCGTAGCCGAGCCAGCTCCCGAGCGACGGGCGGCCGGCGGTGATGCGGCCAGAGTTGAGCGCGGACATGGATTGGCCGTGATTGTTCACGCCGGTGTGCATCGAGCGGATCACGGTGATGTCGTCGATGATGCCAGCCAAGTGCGGGAGCAGCTCGGAGACTTCGGTGCCGCACTGGCCATGTTTCTGAAACTTCCACGGACTCGCGAAGACTTTGGCGCTGGCCTCGGCGGCGTTGTCGTAGCGGATGTCGCCAGGAAACTTCTGCCCGTCATACTTCGCGAGCAGTGGCTTCGGATCGAGCAGGTCCATTTGCGATGGGCCG
>JANLQB010000351.1:0-2039 GCA_031367565.1 Verrucomicrobiota bacterium | reverse complement strand
GCTCTTTCGTAAATGATCGTCAGCGAGGAACGGGAGCGGGAGCGTTTGCTCACGCGGCTGCGGAAGCACTTCGCCTCGCGCCGTTCGCCGCGCACGATGCTCAGCCTCATCCTGATCGCCACAGGCGGCGCGGGTTTCATCGCGTCGTTCATCATGCTCCGCTGCGGAGTCGTGCATATGGCGGTGCGCTATCCGCTCGCGGTGCTGGGTGCGTGGGGAATTTTCCTGGCGCTCGTGCGGGCGTGGGCGGCGCGCGAGGCGGATCACTTTCGCGAAGATGAACATCTCGGTGACGTCGCGCAGACGGATGATCTTTCCCGCGGGTCGAGCCGGATGGACGGACCGCTCGCCGAGCGAAAATGCAAGCGCGACCGCGGCGGCTGGCTGGACTGGCTCGATCTCGGGGAGCTGTTCTCAGGGGAGTTAGAGGGATTGCTCTTTGGCCTCTTGGCGATCGTGGCGCTCGCCGTCTGTGCGGGTGCGGTCGGCACGCTGGCCGGTCTTATCGGCGAGGCGGAAGTGCTCATCGCCGAGCTATTCCTCGACGCCGTGTTACTCTCCGCATTTTCCAAACGCCTAAGTCGCCTCAAGCCCCAATGGTGGGTCGCTGGAGTGCTCCGTCAAACGATGTGGCCCGTCCTGCTCACTGCCTGCACTTTGATGTTCGCCGGAGTCATCATGGAAAAGATCGTGCCCGATGCGAAGTCGATCGGCGGCGTGTGGCGGCACTACCATCCTGCACCGGTGCCAGCGGTTCCGAAGTTGGAGAGGGGAGGGTGATGTTATTCTCGTAAAAGGCGGTGGGTCCGTTTGAGCCGCGCTTGGTCACTGGTTCCTTCCGCATGTTGGCAGCTCTGCGGATATAGCAGGCGACCGTGGCTGTGGCACAGTTGGAAGGGTTGATGTCGAAGTGGCGTCACCATCCCCGTCGATTGGCTCGATGCTAACAAGCGAAATACCTCCAAGGCGGCATGCTCCGAAGGCTTCTTTAGCGTGTTTAATGTTAGCGGCGCGTAGTAGAAACGAAGAACTGCGGTTGGCGAATGCCCATGTGACGCGAAACAGAGGCATTTTCATGTTTGGGGTCGATTGCAACCTCATCGCCGAGCTACTTCGCCAGCGACACACACACGATCTCCTGGTCATTGCGCGCATAGACGGAGCGGTTCGCGAACGCAGGGTGCGACCAGACGACGGCGCGGCCGGGGTCGGTGTTCGTGGGTTCGAGGAGATGGGTCCGGCTGATCTCCTCGTAACCGGCGGGAGATAGCTTCGCGATGATGAGGTCGCCGGTTTCGTTAAAGAGAAAGTAACGTGCGCCGTTCTTAACGATGAAGGCATTGGCCCAGCGCACGGGCTTGTCGCCGGTCGTGGCCGCGAAGGTTTCCCAGACTCGCTCGCCGGTGTCGGCTTTCAAGCAACGAAGCTGGCCGTAGCTGCATACGCCATAGATATAGCCATCTTCGAAGACGGGTGTGGACATGACGGTGTGGAGTGCGTCGGTGTCTTTTTCGCTGACTTTTTTGCTTTGCCAGAGCTTGGTGGCGGCGGGTTTGGCGGGGTCGAGGCGTAGCATCACAGAGCCATTGTAAAAGGAGGTGACGTAGAGCAGATCGCCGAGCAGGCGCGGGGTGGCGATGCTCATGCCCGAGCGCGCGGCGCCTGGCTCGGACCAAAGGACGGCGCCGGTTTCGGGATCGAGCGCGTCGATGGCTTTCGGATGCCACATGATAAGCTGCCGCTTTCCTCCTAACTCGATGATGGTCGGCGGCGCATAGCCCGGCTCGCTATCGCTGAGCGCGCGCCAGAGTTCTTGGCCGGTATCTTTGTCAAAGGCGACGGCGACACTGCCTTCGCCGCCGGCGAGACAGATAAGCTTGTTTCCATCGAGCAGTGGATGTCCGGCGAAGCCCCACATCGGTGTGGGAATGCCGAAGTCTTTTTTGAAATCGCGCGCCCAAATCGCCTTCCCCGTGGTCGCGTCGAGACACGCGAGATTTCCCTCCGCGCCGAGCGCATACACTTTTCCACCGCTGACG
>JANLQB010000338.1:0-3563 GCA_031367565.1 Verrucomicrobiota bacterium | reverse complement strand
ATGAGCCTGCACCAAGAAATCCACTTCGAGACGGAGATTTGCGAATACCTTGCCGGGCACGGCTGGCTTTATGCGGAGGGCGATGCGGCGGGGTATGATCGGGGGCGGGCGCTTTGGACGGCGGATGTGCTGGCCTGGGTGCAGGAGACGCAGCCGCAGGCGTGGGAGACGCTTTCCAAAAACCACGGGGCGCAGGCGGGGGAGACGCTGCTGGGGCGGGTGCGCGATCAGCTCGACCAGCGCGGGACGCTGGAGGTGCTGCGGCAGGGCGTGGAGCTGCTGGGGCTGAAGCAGCCGCTGAAGCTGGCGGAGTTTAAGCCGGCGCTGGCGATCAATGCGGACATCCTGACGCGCTACGCGGCGAACCGGCTGCGGGTGGTGCGGCAGGTGCGCTACTCGCTGCGCAATGAGAACAGCCTCGACCTCGTGCTTTTTCTGAACGGTATCCCGGTGGCGACGGTGGAGTTGAAGACGGATTTTACGCAGAGCATCGGGGACGCGATCGACCAGTATCGCTTTGATCGGCACCCGAAGCCGAAGGGGCAGGCGGCCGAGCCGCTGCTGTCGTTTCCAAACGGGGCGCTGGTGCATTTCGCGGTGAGCAACCGCGAGGTGGCGATGGTGACGCGGCTGGAGGGACCGGGGACGGTTTTTCTGCCCTTCAACCAAGGCGACGACGGGGCGGCGGGGAATCCGGTGAACGCGGCGGGCGGGCATCGTACGGCGTATCTGTGGGAGCAGGTGTGGGAACGGGAGAGCTGGCTGGAAATTTTGGGGCGTTATCTCATCGCGCAGCGGGATAAGAAGAAGCAGATCGCGCGGGTGATATTCCCGCGGTTTCATCAGCTCGACGTGACGCGGGAACTCCAGACGGCGGTGATCCAAGATGGGCCGGGCGGGAAGTATCTGGTGCAGCATTCGGCGGGATCGGGGAAGACGAACTCGATCGCGTGGGCGGCGCACTTTTTGGCGGAGCTGCACGATGCGCAGGACCGGAAGGTTTTCGATACGGTGCTGGTGGTGTCGGACCGGACGGTGATCGACGCGCAGCTCCAGGAGGCGCTCTTCGATTTCCAGCGGACGACGGGCGTGGTGGCGACGATCACGGGCAATGACGGCAGCAAGAGCAAGGAATTGGCGGCGGCGCTGGATGGCTCGAAGAAGATCGTGGTTTGCACGATTCAGACTTTTCCCGCGATGCACAAAGCCATGCTGAAGCTCGCCGCGAAAGGCAAACGCTTCGCGGTGATCGCCGATGAGGCCCATAGCTCGCAGACGGGCGAGGCCGCATCGAAGCTGAAGGCGGTGCTGAGTCCGGAAGAAATCGCCGACTTAAACGACGGCGGCGAAGTGAGCATGGATGATGTGCTCGCCGCGGAAATGGCCGCGCGCGCCGGCAAAACCGCGATCACTTACGTGGCCTTCACCGCCACGCCGAAGACGAAGACGCTGGAGCTTTTCGGCACGCGCCCCGACCCCGCGCAACCCGCCGGGCCGGGGAATCTGCCCGCGCCGTTTCACGTCTATTCGATGCGGCAGGCCATCGAGGAAAAGTTCATCCTCGACGTGTTGCTGAACTACACGAGCTACCGGCTAGCCTTCAAGCTGGCGCACGAGGGGAAGGACTACGACGAGAAGACGGTGGAGCGCAGCGCGGCGATGAAGGGCATCATGGGTTGGGTGCGGCTGCACCCGCACAATATCGCGCAGAAGGTGCAGATCGTGGTGGAGCATTTCCGCGCGCAAGTGGCTCCGCTGCTGGGTGGACAGGCGAAGGCGATGGTGGTGGTCGGGAGCCGCGTGGAGGCGGTGCGGTGGAAGCTGGCGATCGAGAAATATATCGCGGAACGCGGCTATAAAATCGGGACGCTCGTGGCCTTCTCCGGCGAGGTGAACGATGTGGACTCGGGGCCGGATGGTTTTACGGAAAACGGCGTGGCTTTAAATCCGATGCTGCGCGGGCGGGACATTCGCGAGGCGTTCAAGGGCGACGACTTTCAAATCCTGCTGGTGGCGAATAAATTTCAGACGGGATTCGATCAGCCGCTGCTCTGCGGGATGTATGTGGATAAACGGCTCGCGGGCATCCAGGCCGTGCAAACGCTCTCGCGCCTGAACCGCGCGTGGCCCGGCAAGGACACGACTTACGTGGTGGATTTCGTGAACGACACCGAGGACGTGCTCGCCGCTTTCAAGACCTACCACACGACGGTGGAACTCTCCGCGACGACCGACCCGAATCTCGTCTATAACCTGCGCGCGAAGCTGGATGCGGCGGGGCACTATGATGACTTCGAGGTGGAGCGCGTGGTCGCCGTGGAGATGAAGCCGGACGCGACGCAGGGCGAGCTGCTGAAGGCGCTGGAACCCGTGGTGGATCGCCTGCTGAAACGCTACCGGGCCGCGCTGGCGGCGCTGAAAATCGCCCCGGACGAAGCCGCCAAAGAGGCCGCGCAGGATGAGCTAAACGCGCTCACGCTTTTCAAAAGCGACCTGGGCGCATTCCTGCGGCTCTACACCTTCCTCTCCCAGATTTTCGACTACGGAAACACGGCCATCGAAAAGCGCGCGATCTTTTACAAGCGCGTGCTGCCGCTGCTGGAATTCGGGCGCGAACGCGAGGGCATCGACCTTTCCAAAGTCGTGCTGACGCATCACAACCTGAAAAACCTCGGCAAACGCGCGCTGCCGCTCGGCACCGGCGAGACGCCCACGCTGGAGCCGATCACCGAGGCGGGCAGCGGCCGTGTGCAGGAGAAGGAAAAGGCGTATCTCGGCGAGATCATCGCGAAGCTGAACGACCTCTTCGGAGGGGACACCACGGACCAGGATCAGCTCGGGTATGTGAAGCACGCGATCCTTGGCAAGATGCTGGAATCGCCCACGCTGCGGGAACAGGCGGCGAGCAATACGAAGGAGCAGTTTGCCGCTTCTCCCGATCTGAAAAACCAGCTCACGAACGCGATCATGGCGGCGTATGACGCGCACACGCTGATGAGCACGCAGGCGCTCAACTCCCAGGCCATCCAGCGCGGGATTTTGGACATCCTGCTCAACCACTCGCGCCTTTGGGAAACCTTGCGCGGACCGTTGCCCGTCTGACGCGCCTACTTTTCCGAAACCGCCAGCGGCGGGTTGCGGCAGGCTTGGAAGAGTTTCGAGGCGGCGAGCATTTGGGCTTCGTCGGGTTCGTCGTCGTCTTCCATCGCAAAGGCGGTGATCACTTGCGCGAGGCGCTGGGCGGTGGCGGCTTCGATGATGCCAGAGCGGCCGTTTTTAGGGAGAAACGGGGTGAGATTCGCGCCCGCGCCGGGCTTGGGGCTGAGGGCGCGCCGGAGCCAGTATTTCAGGGAATCGGCGTCGATCTCAAAGGGCACCGGAGTGGTTTTGGTGCGGAGATATAAATTCATTTTTCGGGAAGCTATGGAGCCAGAGGCATGGGCTCAAGCGCAGCGAACGTGCCAAACGCACTTCTTCGTGCTTAAGTTCCGATCTTGTTTCGGGTTCATCCCGATGCCGCACATGCCGCGTTTTACTTTCATCCTGACCAGCCTTCTCGCTGC
>JANLQB010000335.1:0-1581 GCA_031367565.1 Verrucomicrobiota bacterium | reverse complement strand
AACGCGACGATCCTCCACCTGCTCGGCCTCGATCATGAGCGACTCACCTTCGAACACAACGGCGTGCAGCGGCGACTGACCAATGTCGAAGGGCACGTGATCCGCGAAGTGCTCGCGTGATTCGCAAGAGCCAAAGGTTTGAGGTTATTTGGGGCCTTCAAGTGTTTGCAGCCCGCTTTTTGTGCTCACGTACCCGAAAACGTTTGAGGCGAATGGCGCGGGTTTTCCCGTGGCGCGGAAAGGGATCGTAGCCAGTCATCCGCTCGTGCCGCTCGCCGCGAGACGATCGAACAGGCCGCGGTGCAAGCACCGGCGGGTTGAGAGATCTCCAACTGATTATTTCGAGAGCAAGTCCTCCCACTTTTCGATGCCGACGACGGGGAGCGCAAAACGGAACGCGGCTTCCCACTCGGGGGTGTCGGCGACTCGGAAAAGATCATACATTTGGCGGTGACGATCGGGCGTCGCAATCGTGTCGGGCTGGTGAGTCCAGAGGCCGAGGTTTAGGCCTTCGTGCGCGTGATCGACGTGGCGGTGCAGGATGAACGCGTCGATGCCATCGAGGTGCGCGACTTTCCAATACGCCGCGCAGTACGCGGCGGCCTGGTCGCGCTCGCCTTCGGGGCGGTCGGGGCAGTGGAAGCCTTGCTCGGAGAGAATGACGCGGCGCGGCTGGCCTTCAAAAAGCAGCTCGGGCTTTTGCAAATGGCGCGTGAGGTTTTCGAGATTCTTGAACGTGATGCGCGGCGAGTCGTCGGCGGATGTCGCGGATTTATCCTTCCAAAAACACGGCTCACCGAGGTCTTCGGGATATGGGTGAAAGGCGAGGTTCCAGCCGAAATCGCCGCGCGCTCGCGCGAACTTTGCCAACGCTGCGAGCAGGTCGCGACCGGGGCAGGATTGATCGGCCTGGCCGGCCGGGTAGCGGATTCCCCAATGATGCTCGAACGACAAAAACACGCGCGCATTCACCGACGAAAGCCGCACCGCATCATGGACGAGTCGCACCGCGCGTTCGTAGTCGCTCGCGATTTCCTCCGTGGTCGCGCGTCCCTGATTGTTCCACCACCAGTGCGAGTTCACTTCGTTGCCGACGATGTAATTCCACACGCGCCCGTGCGCCGCATCCGTCGCGCTGTAACGATCCGCGAGAAACGCGACCACCGCGCGCAGATGCCGCACGCCATCCGGCGTCACGGTGTTGAAAGCGCCCATGTGATTCGTCTTGGCTGCCGCGTCGTATTTCGGGTGCATGAAAATCGCGTCGAGCGGCTCGTGGTGATTTTCGTAGTTGAGCAGGATGAGGCTCACGAGCACGCCCGCGTCCGAGAGCGGCTTCACGCTCGCGTCGAGACTTTCGACGCGGTGCTTTTTGAAAAAGTAATCCTGCCCGTCCATCGACCACTTCAAGCTGTCCGGCTGCGGCGCGAGATCGACGAAGCTCGCGAGATGGCAATTCAGCCCGGCGTGTTTGATCCCGAGCGCGAGCGCGTCATCGACCATCTGCACTTGCAGACCTTTCTTGCTCGGCGGGTTCGGGTACGGGTCCGCATTTGGCGTGGCGAGGGCGGAAGAAAGAGC
>JANLQB010000329.1:0-2565 GCA_031367565.1 Verrucomicrobiota bacterium | reverse complement strand
GACCAGGCCGAAACCGGCTCCAGCCAAAGAAACCAAACCTAGTGAGTAAGATTCCACTTTTCAGTATCCTCGCCCTGGCGCTCTCGCTCGCGGCGGGGCGCACGCAGTCGCCGAAGCCGATCGAGGGAGGCGATTTATTTAAGGCGATCGAACCGGGAGCGGGCGATCTTTTGAACATGAAGCCGCTGACTTTTCAGGATGAAAAGCCGCCGGTGCCGAAGGAGAAATCGGGCAGCACGACGGAGATCACGGCGGACAATGCGGAGTTTAACAACAAGACGCACATCGCGATTTTTAACGGGAAGGTGATCGTGGTGAACCCGGACTTTAATGTGATGTGCGAGAAGCTGACGGCGTATCTGAAGCACGACGAGAAGGTCGCGGAAAAAACGGCCGCAGCGGTCTCGCCGGACGCGAAGCCGAAGCCAGCGGCGGACGCGACGCCGGCTCCCGCAGCGGCAGCGGCGAAATCGAAAGGCGGCCTGGAAAAGGCGATCGCGGAGATGCCGAACGGTGGGCGGGTGATCATCACGCAGGATAAAAAGGAGGCGGATGGCTCGACGACGAACTCAGTCGGGAAGGCAGACAAGGCGGTTTACAACGCGACGACGGGCGACATCACGATGACTGGAAATCCGGAGATCCGGCAGGGCATCAGCAAGGTCGTCCCGGCGGAAGAGGGGGTGACTTTGATCATCAATCGCGACGGCAGATACCGTGCGATCGGCCGCACAAAAACCCTGCTGCAAGACAACAACGAGAAGCCAGCCAAACAGTGATCATTCCAGAACCTTCACCCGCTGGCGGCAACGCGCCGCCCGTTCAGCAGCCGCGCCGAAATGCATTTGCTGACGACAGCAAGCCGCCTGTCCTCGAAACGCACAAACTGGTGAAGATCTACGGTGGACGTGCGGTGGTGAATGGCGTGGACATCAATTGTCGGCGTGGGGAAATCGTGGGGCTGCTCGGGCCGAACGGCGCGGGGAAAACGACGAGCTTTTACATGATGGTCGGGCTCGTGCGACCGAACAGCGGAAAGGTAACGTTCGAAGGGCAAGACGTGACGAATTATCCGATGTATCGCCGCGCGCGGATGGGCATGGGTTACCTGCCGCAGGAGGAGTCGATCTTTCGCAAACTGACGGTCGAGGAAAACATCATGGCCATCCTCGAAACGCAGCCGCTGAACCGCAAAGCGCGGCGGGAGCGCTGCGATGAATTGCTCACGCAATTCGGCATCGAGCACGTCTCGAAGCAGCTCGCGCTCACGCTTTCCGGCGGTGAGAAACGCCGCCTTACGATTGCGCGTTCGCTCGTCACGAAGCCGAGCATGATCATGCTCGATGAACCTTTCAGCGGCGTGGACCCGATCGCGGTGAATGACGTGCAGCAGATCGTGCAAAACCTGCGCGACGCTGGTCTCGCGATCCTCATCACCGATCACAACGTCCGCGAAACCCTGAGCATCGTGGACCGCGCCTACCTCATTTTCGAGGGCAGCGTCGTCACGCAGGGAACGAAAGATTTTCTCATCAACGATCCGGTCGCCCGCCGCGTCTATCTCGGCGAAGGCTTCCAGATGTAACCAAACCGAAACCACAAACCGACACGTCCCATGCAAACTGCCAACGTCAACATTCCTGTCCAAGTCACTGGCCGCCACGTTAGCGTCACCGAACCGATGAAGGATTACGCCATCGGCAAGGTCGAGCACCTTCACCTCGACTATCCGCGAATCATCGAAGCGCACGTGATCCTCGACGTGGAAAAACACCGGCATTTTGCGGAGATCATCCTGCACTGCAACAATCACATCACGATCGAGGCGAGCGAGGAGACGGACGACATGTATGCGTCGATCGACGGCGTGATCGCGAAGATCGCGCGGCAGATGCGGAAGTACAAGACGAAGATTTTGCGCAATCACCGCCCGCGCGGATTCGACATCAAACACATCGACGATCATGTGCTGAGCATTGATGGCTTCGACGAACATGAGGAAAGCCAGCCGCGGGTTTTGCAGACCGAGCAGTATGCAGTAAAGCCGATGTTTGTGGATGAAGCCGTGTTGCAGCTCGAAATGTCGCCGCGTCAGTTCATCGTCTTTTTGAACGCGAAGTCGGAAAAAGTGAACATCCTCTATCGGCGCAAGGAAGGCGGCTTCGGGTTGATGGAGCCGACTTACTGAGGCGGTCTCGGGAAACCCGAGGCGTCTAAAAAGACTTTACGAGCGAATAAAGAGAAAGACCGAATTGCGATAGCCGTCGCCGCTCGTTTGACGTTATCCATGAAAATCAACGTACCATCGCAACTCTCGTCTTTCGGCCGAGTGGGGAGACTTTTTGCCGCTCTAACCGTCGTGCAATTTGCCGTGGGCTGCGTTTCGACCAAGCCCGTTTTAACGAAACCGATGAAGACACCGATTGGAGCTTTGCGAACCGTCCATCACGTCGATCTGAAGCGCTACATGGGCGATTGGCGCGTGATTGCGAATATTCCGTATTTTGCCGAGAAGGGCTGTATCGATTCGATCGAGACCTACGCAGCGCGGCCCGATGGCCGGAT
>JANLQB010000208.1:0-7832 GCA_031367565.1 Verrucomicrobiota bacterium | reverse complement strand
GTGAATTGTTCGTTCGCGTATTCGACGCCGAGCCAGCGTCCGAGCGGGACGGGGAGGAAGAGCGCGAGCAGCGTCGCGAAGACGGGCTCGGCGCAGTAGATGATGCCGGCGCTCGTGGCATCGAGGCGCGGCTGCCAATGGTTCATCAGGAGAAAAGCGCCGATCGAGCAGATGAGCATCACGCTGACAAAGACGGCGCTGATCGCGGGCGTCGCGAAGATGACGGCGACATCGGCGAGCGAATGCGAGTGCATGATCCAGACTGGCGCGAGCACGAGCGCGATAGCTCCGAACATCGCGATCGACATGCGCCCGCTGTCATTTCCACGGAAGCGCGGGTGATCGAGCCAGAGGATTTGCGTGGTGAAAAATCCCGTGGCCAGCAGCGACTCAAACTCGCCTCTTCCCAAACGCATCGCGTGCCAGTCGAACCGCCCGAGGATTCCCACGCCCGCGAGCACCATCGCCACACACAGAATCGTCCGCGCCGAGGGCAGCCGCCGATCACGCCAGACGCAGTAGATCGGCACGAGGACGGCGGAGAATTGCGTAAGAAACGCGACGGAACTCGCCGACGTATATTGCAAGCCGTCCGCCTGAAGCAGCATCCCAATCCCCGAGAAAATCCCGAGCCCGATCCCCTGCCGCCATTCATCCGCGCGCATCTCGGAAAGTGCGCGAGGCCGCACCGCGAGCAGAAGAATTCCCGCGAGTGCGAACCGCGCGCTGATGAGCAGCGACGAGAAAAACCATTCGCTGCGTCCGGGCAGCGCGGCCTCCAGCGCGGAGAGCAGCGCTTTCATCCCAGGAAAGCTGTAGCCCCACGCCACGGTGGCGAGGAGCAGCATGAGGATGGCGCGCGGACGGGGGCTGACGGGCATGTCGAAGCGGGCGCTGGTGTGGAGGGAAACGTCAAATCCGAAACGCTCAACTTTCAAAACACGCACCGCATCATCGTCCTTTCGACGTTCGACGTTTAGCCCGCCGCAGGGGCGTTCCTTGTTCCGAATGCGCGTTCCGTTTTCCAACGCCGCTGCGCGGGGCTAACATCGAACT
This sequence comes from Verrucomicrobiota bacterium, assembly GCA_031367565.1. Lineage (GTDB taxonomy): Bacteria > Verrucomicrobiota > Verrucomicrobiia > Chthoniobacterales > Chthoniobacteraceae > JANLQB01. The sequence goes on along the minus strand of JANLQB010000208.1, from coordinate 6,776 downwards.
TTGAACATCGAACGCGGCTCCGCGCGGGGAAGTAACAATTGCGAGGCGGGAGCGCCTCTGTTATATCCTACGCTTTTCCCTGCGGACAGACCTATGCCGACCTACGAATATCATTGCGAGAAGTGCGACCGGAATTTCGAGATTTCCCAGTCGATGAAAGACGACGCACTCAAGACCTGCCCGAAGGAACTCTGCCAGCGGAAAACGTGGGGCAAGGGCACCGTCAAGCGGCAGATCGGAACCGGGGCCGGGTTGATTTTCAAAGGCTCGGGCTTTTACATCACCGACTACCGCAGCGAGGGCTACAAGGCGGCGGCGAAGAGCGATTCCAGCGCCGGTGAAGCGGCGAAGACTGCGGCAAAAGCGGAGAGTAAACCCGCGCCTGCGGAGAAGAAGGCGGCTCCAAAACCTTCTCCCAAAAAAGACTAATGGCCTCCTCTGGTCCGACTTTGACGTGTTCGCAGTGCAGCTTCGCAAACGAAGCCGAGCGTGTCTATTGCCACAACTGCGGCGCGAAGCTCGATCGCTCGCTCCTTCCAAAAGCCGAGGAGACGAACAAAGAATCCTTCGAAAAAACGAGGAAGCGGGTTCAGAAAATGACGAATCCGGGTGGGCCGGACGTGATGCGCGAACTGAAATCGCTGCTCAATAGCGTCATTTACGGAGCCATCGTCGCTTTCATCATCGGGATCGTGCGCGCGCCGGACGATTTGCCACCGGAAAAGCCAAACGAGGCCGAGCTTCCGCGCATGATCGGCTCGGAACTCGCTGAAGCTGCGGAATCGCCGCAGCCGCGCGTGCTGAAATTTACCGAATCCGAGGCGAACGGGTATCTGCGCACTTCGTTGAAGTCGAAGGGCAGCGGATTCATCCCCGGCGCGCAGTTCGAGCGGGCCTATGTGCGCTTTGAACCCGGCAGCGTTTACGTGGGGCTCGAGCAATCGCTCTTCGGTTTCCCGCTTCACTCCGGCGCTCGTTACAATATCGGCGTGAAGGATGGAAAATTTTACGCGGAAAACAAAGGCGGGAACCTCGGTCGCGTCGCCATCGATCCATTGCTGATGAAGTACGCGGTCGCCGCGTTTCAGCCGTTGTGGAAATCGCTCAAGCGCGAGAGCAACCTGATCCAGGGCATGGAAAAAGTGCTCATGGATAAAGGCCGCATTGGTTTCCTGACCAAAGGCCGGCAAAAATGAACGCGCGCCATCTGCTCCTGATCGCCACGCTCGTGGCGGCAGTACGGGTGGATGCAGCGCCGCCGGACCCGAAGGCGCGGAGCGTGAGTCGCTCCGGCCAATTCATCATTTTCTGCTCGGACGCACCGTTGCGTCGGGAAATCGAGACGCTCGCCGAGGAAGTGAAAGCGAATGTGGATGAACTCCTCGGGGAAACTGGCGACCGTTGGAAGCTACCGATCATCGTCTCGCTCGCGCCACCGAACGGACCAAAACGGCCCCCCGTTTTATTCAAGATGGTCTCCACGCCCGAAGGCGCAAAGATCGACATCGACGCGGAGGTCGGGCGCGACCTGGCGGCGGTGAATCTGCAAAAACAATTCGTCCGCGCCGTGCTACTCGAAATCGCCTATCGCGGTCGTCCCCCGATCCGCGGCGGCGAGGAATACCGGGAAGCACCGTGGTGGCTCGTGGATGGCATGATCGAGATTTTCCGACGGCGCGATCTTGGAGTGAACTCGGAACTTTTCCAGCGACTCGTCGAAGTGAACAAGTTCCCGCCGATCGAAGAATTCCTCGATTTCCGCGCCGACGGCCTCGGAGCGACGGCCCAGGCGATCGACTCCGCGTTTTCGATGGGCCTCGTGCAATCGCTCCTCGACCAGCCAAACGGACGCGCCAATCTCGGCCGGCTCGTCCGCCGCTGGCCGGACAGCGGTGGCGATGCGATGGCTGCCTTGAAAAAAGACTTCCCCGCCCTCGGCGAAGGCGGCGCATCCCTCCAGAAATGGTGGACGCTCAACCTCGCGCGCCTCGGCGCATCCGAGCGCTATCGCGGCCTCACGCTCGTCGAAACGGACAAACGACTCGCCCCGATCCTTGAAATCGAACTCACGATCGACAAGGCCGGGACGAAGAAAAAATTCCCCATCGCCGACTTCGCGCAATACCTCAAACTCCCCGCCGCCCGGCCTGCGCTCGCGAATCGCCGCCAGGCCCTTCTCGCTCTGAGCGCAGAAGCAAACGCGCTGCTACGCCCGGTCATCGCGGATTTCGACGAAGTCTTCGCCCTCCTCGCGCGCGGCAAGACAAAAGCCCTTTCCGAGCGGATCGAAAACATCGAGCGCTACCGCACGAACGTGCTGGAGCGCATGGATAAAATCACCGACTACATGAACTGGTACGAGGCCACCCAAGCTCCCGCGCGGACGGGTGAATTCGACAGCTATCTGAAAGCCGCCCGGGAGCTCGATCGCGAGGAAAAACACGTCTTCGAACCCATCAAGCGCTACATGGATACGATCGAGAAAGAATACCAAAAATGAGGCTGGCCGGGCACCAGCGTGCCGGACCGGATTTGCCCTTTGCGCGGGCGGCGAAATGCGTTTCAAGTGGCGGCCCATTTGATGAAAGTTTCTGACCTGCGCGGCATCCTGCAATACGTCCCGAGATTTCGGGATCGCATCTTTGTCGTCGCCATCGACGGCGAGATCATCAGCTCGCCGAATTTCGCAAACATCCTCCTCGATCTGGCGGTGCTGCGTTCGCTCAGCATTAAGGTCATCATCGTCCATGGAGCCAGCGCGCAGATCGCGAAACTCGCCGCCGAGCGCGGCCTCGCGATCACAAATTCCGACGGCACCGGCATCACCGACGACCTCACTTTGAAAGTCGGCGTCGAGGCCGCGACGAACATCCTCAACGAAATCATGCAGGGCCTCACCGCCGTCGATCTCCGCGCGGTGTATGCGAATGCCATCATCGCCCACCCGGCGGGCATCCTCGGCGGAGTCGATTTCCTCCACACCGGACGCGTCGAACGCGTGGATACAAAATCGCTCCATCTTTTCCTCAACGAAGGCATCACGCCCGTCATCCCGCCAATGGGCTTCGACGGCGAAGGCCGCACCTTTCGCGTGAACTCCGACGGCATCGCGCTCGAAGTCGCCGAAGCGATGCAGGCGATGAAAATCATCTACCTTTCCGCCGGCGACAGCGTCGTGGTGGGCGGCGAAATCGTGAAGCAACTTTCCATCGGCGAAGCCGAGGACATCGCGAAAAAGCGGAAGCTCCCGCTGACCGTCGGCGCTTACTCCAAGCTCGATCACGCCGCCCGCGCCTGCCGCCTCGGTGTGCCCCGCGTTCATTTGCTGGACGGCTTTCTCGACGAAGCGCTGCTCAGCGAAGTGTTCAGCCACGAAGGCATCGGCACGATGGTTTACTCGAACGAGTACCAGCAAATCCGCCGCGTGTTCAAAAAGGACGTGCGCGCCGTGATGGCGCTCATCCGCGAATCGGTGAACAGCGAAGAACTCGTCCGCCGCACGCGCACCGACATCATCGCGCGTCTCGAAGACTACTGGGTCATGGAACTCGACCGGAGCCTCGTCGCCTGCGCCGCGCTCCACCTTTACCCCGAAACGCGCCAGGCCGAACTCGCCTGCCTCTACGTCGCGAAAGGCCACGAAGGTCAGGGCTACGGGCGCAAACTCATGGCCTTCACCGAGCAACTCGCCGCCGAAAAAGGCGTCCGCGAAATCTTCGCACTCTCGACGCAGGCGTTTAATTACTTCCAGCAAAAAGGCGGCTACACCGAATCGAATCCCGACGTGCTCCCGCCCGAGCGCCGGAAGAAATACGACACGAGCGCCCGCAATTCGCGGGTGATGCGGAAAGCCGTCGGCCCGACCGTCGCCAGCGACGGCGCGCGGACGTGAGCGCTGCCTGCCGCGGGCATTCGCTTCGTCGTCATTCAGACCGGTGATTTCGCTCCCATGAGCGATTTCCGAAAAACGAGGAGCGGCGGACTCGGAACAGAACGGATATTCGACAATCACCATGCTCACTTCCGAAACCAAACGCCGGATCAACAACTGCCGCGACATCCTCGCCGGCAAACTCCCGCAGCCGTCCAATCAGGTCGAGCTCAGCACCCTCGCGCTCATCTACAAGTTCATGGACGACCTCATGAGAAATCCGTCCGACTCGGTGGCAAGCGTTCCTTCTTCACCGGGGCGCTGAGCGGCTCGGCGCTGAGCGGCTCGGCGGCGAGCGCCAAAGGCGCGAAAATATCCCAGCCTGCGGCAACGCCCCAGGAAACGGACACCCAAAACAAATCGAAGGGCCAACGGCCCGCCCCCATCGCCATGCCACAATCCCTGGGCCTCGTCATCGTCCACGTCATCGTCGAAATGGGTGAAACCGCAATCGCTGCGCGCCTCCATTGACGGGCGGGAGGAGCATCACAAGACGCGGACGTTTCAGGATGAGTTTCGGATGTTCCTGAAAAAATGCGGTTTGGAATACGACGAGGCTTAGGTATGGGATTGAACGATGGGACCGGCTTTCAGCCCTTTTGATGTTGTTGGGACGCCAACCTGGGACGTTGCCCCAGGCTGGGATGGATGCGGGCCTTTGGCCCTCAACCTGGCGCGGCGTCGAAATTCCCCTGCCGCCCATGTCGGAGCAACGCCGGAGCGTGGCGGAGCGGGACGCGGAGACGGCGCAGATGGATTCGGTGCGAGCGCTGCTCCCCCGCTTCGAGGCCAAAATCCAACGCATCCTCGACCGCGTGTGGGGAACTGTGTAATCTTTCCCGCAAGCGATGAACGGTTACCGAAAAATCCTAAAGCAACTCGAGGTTTGCGTGACGGAGGGACGCTATCAGTCTATGGAAACGGACTGGCTGGAGGTGAAGCCCGTGCCGCCGACGCGAGGGCATTGGGATTCGATTTGCGAATCGGTGTGTGCGTTTCTGAATACGCGGGGCGGGACGGTGGTGCTCGGGATCAAGGAGGAGCAGGGGCCGCCGCGCCGGTTCGTGTTCACCGGCTACGACGAGACCCAGTCGGAGAACGTGAGGAGGATTCGGCAGGTGATTGTGGACAAGGCGGGTAACCCTATCGAACTCATCGAGCACGTGAGCGAGCATGTGGAACCCTTCATGAGCGGACAGGTCGCGCTGCTGAATGTGGTGGCGCTGTCGGATGATCGCCGCTTTGCCTTTTACAAGGGCGAGGCATGGGAGCGCAGCCTCGACGGGGACAAGCGCATCCCGCCGGATCGGGTGGATGCGCAGGAGGAGCGGAAGCGCGAACTCGCCTACGCGCGCGAACTGCGGCCAGTCCCGGAGGCGACGCTCGAAGACCTGAGCATGCACCGGCTCAACGAGTATATCTTTTCCCTGAACCGTGGAGGGCAGATCGAGACACACAAAGGCACGATGGAGGAGGCGATGCCGTTTCTCGTAAAGAAGGGGTTCGTTACGAAGGACAACGCGATCACCACGCTCGGGATGCTCGTTTGCGGACGTGAGCCGGATCGGCTGCTGAGTTTTCGCGCGCACCTTGATGGTTTTGTGGATGTCCCGGCGGTCGTGGCCCAGGACAAAAAGACCTTTCGCGACAACGTGCTGCAATTGATGGAAGCCGGCATCGGCTGGACGCTGCGCAACATCCAGACGGGGATCAGCGTGGAGGCGGGCGGCACGATGACGGCGGAATACCCGGAGAAGCTCGTGCGCGAGTGCATCAACAACGCCCTTGCGCACCGTGATTATTCGCTGAACCGCCCGGTGCAACTCACGCTGAAGCCGCGTATCTCGCTGGCAATCCGAAACCCCGGAAGCATCCCTGCGGAACTGGTGTTCGAGCAGTTGGATCACGACCGACCCGTGCGGAGGATTTTTGCGAATCCAAAAGCGCGCAATCCGAAGCTGGCAGACGTCCTTAAGGTGTTCAACAAGTGGGAAGGTCGGGGCGTAGGAATGGCAGACCTGACAAACTACGCGCTCAGGAATGAGATTGATCTGCCGTATTACCTGTTCCATTCGGCGGAGGAGTTGTCGCTTGTCATCCCTTCCGGTCGGGTGTTGGACGAAAGCATGGGGGCATGGCTGGATTTGTTCGATGGATTCATCGCATCACGAACCGGCGGCGCGGCATTGAATGACGAACAGCGCGTGGTGCTCGCCTACGTGCTCAAGAGCGAGCAGGCGAACCGGCTGGGCCGCCACACCATCGCGCTGACCTCGGACAACAATCACTTCCAAGTCCTCTCCGATCTCGAACGCTGGAAACTGATCGCGGCGCATCCCGGCAGCGACCGGTATCACCGGATTTATGTCGGTGCGGCTGAACTGGTCGAATCCGACGTGGGAGCCGAGTTGCGGAGCATCTTCGGAGCGTCATTCGATGACCTTGATCCGATTTATCAGGCGATTCTCCAGATGGTATGTATCGCGGGCAAACACTCGAAGGCGGGTGGATTGAACGCCAAGCAGATCACGCGTCTGCTGGGCAGCCGCCTGCCCGATGGACCGCACCGACGCAGAGAGGATGAGTTCTATCGGGCGATTCGTTATCGTGTGGAACGGCTGGCTCCCGACAAGTCTCGGGAAGCTGCCGAGGATGCGCAGAAATGGATCGCCAGGCCGGATAGGATGCTGGTGATGAAAGGCTCGGCGAGCCGTCCAGTCTTCGCGCTCAATCGTGGCTTTCAGAAACCGCTTTTGTGACGCTTGCCCTCCGAAGCCCAGGCCCGCATCACCATTAACAAGCTTCTGGAGGAGGCGCACTGGCGGTTCCTTCCCGATGCGCAGGG
>JANLQB010000316.1:0-1672 GCA_031367565.1 Verrucomicrobiota bacterium | reverse complement strand
GTGGAAAGTTGCTTCCGCCACCTCGAAAGCGGGAGCGCACCGAGCCGTGGGATCACGGCCTGGCTGGTGGATGCGTGGTGGCCGGAGTTCGATCGCTACCTGCACGCGGAGCGACGGAGCGGCGACTGGCTCTTCACACCGCTCGACAGCGTGCGGCTGCACGTCGGGCCGTATCGCTGGAACTCGTCCGGCTTTGCCCGCGTGCGGCAAGCTCCGCTGGAAGTGCTCCACCGCTCCCTCGTTTCCCGTCGTCTCGCCGCGCAGGGAGCCGCACGGCAGCGGGCATTGCTGCGACTCGACGCTGCGCTCGCCCGCCGCTTCACGAATGCGATTCCGGCGATCGCGACGCATCTCGTCATCAGCCAAAACCTGCTCCCGTTTCTCTGGCGCGCTGGCGTGCTCGGCGGTCGCACTTTCGACGTAATGATGACCCGCTTGCCGCTCGCGGAACTCCAGGCCACGCTCGACCGCGCGCACGCGGTTCACCCGGAAAGCCGCACGCTTGCAGACTTCCGCGCCGATCCCGCGCTACTCGCCGATGAAAGCGCCGCGCTCGCCGCCGCGCGCCATTGGGTCACGCCGCACAGCGCTCTCGCTCGAATGGCCGGCGCGCGCGCGATCAAACTCGACTGGCATTTGCCGTCTGCCATTCAGCGTGTTCCGCTCGGTCGAGACATCACCTTTCCGGCCACGACGCTCGGCCGCAAAGGCGCATACGTCGTGAGAAATGCCGCGCGCCATCTGGGACTGCGAGTGCGGCTCGGCGGTCCCATCATCGAGGATGCCGCGTTTTGGAGTAGTGTGAAAACCGTCGCGTCCGGCGAATCGTGGCTCGGTGAAACTGCCGTTGTGGTGTTGCCCGCCTGGGTTGAAAATCAGCCGCGCCGTTTGCTTCAAGCCGTGGCCGCAGGCATCCCGGTCATCGCGTCGGAAGCATGTGGTTTGGAGGATTTGCCCGGTGTGACGACGCTGCGCAAAAATGACGACGCTTCACTAGTTGCCGCCCTCGCAGAGATGATGTGTGCGAAGTAGCGAGGGCAAATCTTGGTCAGGCAAGGATGCCTTTCACCCCGCGGCTATTCTTTGCGGGCATCGCGATTCATCCATGATTCGCGGCGCGACGAAATCTGCAAACCGCATTTGTTTCCGCCAATTTGCCGGGGGCGCGGAGATTGAAAGAGGAAAGATCATTCGATGAATCAACCCAACCAGCTCCCCAGCCGCCGCGATTTTCTTGCCAATCTTGGAGGCGGCTTCGCCGGGCTCGCGTTTTCGCAGCTCTGCTCGCGCGAGGCGGTGGCGGCGGGCATTCAGCATCACCCGCCGAAAGTGAAGCGCGTCATCCAGCTTTTCATGACGGGCGGCGCGAGCCCGATGGATACCTTCGACTACAAGCCCGCGCTGGAGAAGCTGCACGGCCAGATGCTCGGACCGAAGGACAAGCCGGAGGGTTTCACCGCGCCCGCCGGGGCGATCATGAAAAGCCCGTTTCAATTTGCGCAGCACGGGCAGAGCGGGCGGTGGGTGAGCCGTGTCTTTCCCGAGCAGGCAAAGCTCGTGGACGAGATGGCGTTCCTCATGGCGATGCAGTCGAAGACGAACGTCCACGGCCCCGGCACCTACATGATGAACTCGGGCTTCCTGCTGCCGGGTTTCCCGTGCATGGGCGCGT
>JANLQB010000299.1:0-1562 GCA_031367565.1 Verrucomicrobiota bacterium | reverse complement strand
ACATCCCCGTCGTCGTCCTCACCTCTTCCAAGGAGCAGAGCGATGTCGTCGAAAGCTATCGGCTCCGGGTGAATAGCTACATCGTGAAGCCGGTGAATTTTGAAGGATTCACCGCCGCCGTGCAGGAGATGGGAATGTATTGGTTGTTGCTCAATCAGCCTCCCACGCTGAAGAGGTAGCCGTATGGAGATGAGCGAACCTCTGCGCGTTTTGATTGTGGAAGACACTCCGTCCGATGCGGACCTGATCGTCCGCGAATTGCGACGGACCGGCTTCGCCCCGGAATGGGTCCGCGTCGATACCGAGCCCGAATATCTCGATCGGCTGCACTCCGGCCTCGATGTCATCCTTTCCGACTACCAGATGCCGCAATTCAGCGGCCCGCGCGCGCTGGAGATCTTGAAAAAAGTGGGCCTCAAGGTGCCATTCATCATCCTCTCCGGCGCGATCGGCGAAGACCTCGCAGTCGAAGCGATGAAGCAGGGCGCGTCCGACTATTTGCTGAAAGACCGGCTCGCCCGCCTCGGCCCCGCCGTGCGGCTCGCCCTCGCCCAGAGCCGCATGGAGAAAATGCGCGCGATCACCGAAAGCGCCCTGCGCCAAAGCGAGGAGCGGCTGAAGCTCGCGCTCTCCTCCTCCCACATGGGCGTGTGGGAATGGGATGCAAAAGCCAACTCGGTTTTTTGCTCGCCGGAGTGTTGCGAAATCTTCGGCGAACACTCGCTCAGCGGGGATTACAACGTCCTCTTCAAATACCTCCCCGAAGAGGATGCCGCTGGGGTAAAATCGGCCTTCCTCGAAGCCCTCACCAGCCAGACGGATCACTCCGCCGAGTTTCGTATCGTCCGCCCGGACGGCGTCGTGCGCTGGATTTCCAACCAGGGCCGCGCCACCTACGGCAAGGATGGACGGCCCGCGCGCATGATCGGGACGACCCAGGACATCACCGGCCGCAAGCAACTCGAAGAGCAATACCGGCAGTCGCAAAAAATGGAGGCCATCGGGCAACTCGCCAGCGGAGTCGCGCACGATTTCAATAACCTTCTGACCGTCATTCAGGGCAACGCCTCCATGCTCACCACACGCGAGGTGGACACGGCGGAGCTGCACGATCACGTCGAACAAATCATCCAGGCCTCCGAGCGCGCCGCCGGCCTCACCCGGCAACTGCTCCTCTTCAGCCGCAAACAAATCATGCAGCCCACCAACCTCGATCTGAACGAGGTCACGGGAAACATGACGCGCATGCTCCAGCGCATCGTCGGCGAAGACATCGCCCTGCAAGCGGACTACGCCCAGGGCCTCCCGCCCATCCACGCCGATCCTGGGATGATCGAGCAAATCCTCCTCAATCTCGCGGTGAATTCCCGCGATGCCATGCCCACCGGCGGCCGGCTCACGATTTCCACCAGCACCGTAGTCCTCGACGAAACCCAGGCCAAACAACATCGCGAAACGGCGCCCGGCACCTACGCCTGCCTCAGCGTCAGCGACACCGGTTGCGGCATCCCGCCCGAAATTTTGCCGCGTATTTTCGAGCCATTTTTCACCACAAAAGAAGT